>CALVZO010000001.1 GCA_944372545.1 uncultured Bacilli bacterium
ATTGAAGATGAAATAGCACAATCTAGAAAATATTATAATGCAGTTGTTAGAGAGTTTAATGATAAAGTAGAAATGATACCTAGTAATATAGTAGCTAAAACATTAGGATATAATTCTAAAGAAATGTTTATAGCAGAAGAAATCGAAAAAAAATCAATTAAGGTGAAATTATAATGGCTAAGAAAAAGGGTTGTCTTGGCTGTTTTGGTTCAATCTTTACATGGATTTGGTTTGGATACTTAGGTTTTATGATTATAGGTGCTATATTTAGTGGTATAGTGTCTATATTTGATGATAGTGATGATGAAAATATGCATTTAGCAGATGGATTTGATATATCTGCTTATAATGTGATATTAGATGTAAACGAAGATAATACGATTGAAGTAACAGAAAATTTAACTGTTAATTTTACGTCAAGTTTCAAACATGGGATTTATAAGTTTACTCCACAGTGGTTAGAATACACAGGAAAAAATGGAGAAACAATTAAAAGAAAATCAACTGTTAAAAATTATAGAGCAGAAGGAGATCCTTATACTATAGACACAGTTAAGAAAAAAGCAAGAATTAAAATAGGTAGTGCTGATGAATATGTTGGTACAGGAGAAAAAACTTATGTAATTAAATATACTTATGATATGGGAAAAGATCCATATAAAGGATTTGATGAATTAATATTTCATGCTTACGGAGATTATTGGGGTACTGAAATTAAAAATGCTTCAATTCAAGTTAATATGCCAAAGAATATAAATGATGCTACAGTTAATTTCTTTATGGACAAATATAGAGAAACAAATGCAAATGAGTTTGTTGACTATTATGTAAGTGGAAACTCAATTTACGCAAGTTTTAATCAAGAAAAATATTTAGAATATCAAAGGAAAGATTATTGCTCTTATGAGTTCGGGTTAGATGAGTATGGAAATTGCGAAATGCCAGAATATATGGAAAATGAATTAGTAAGGTCATTAACAATAGATGTTGAACTTCCTGAAGGATATTTTGTTGGTGGAAGTTGGAACTATGGTTGGGGGTCATTCATAATTTGTTTAATAACTTTTGCTATAACAATATGGAACTTTATAAGATGGAAAAAGTTTGGTAAAGATTTTCCAGCTAAGTCAGAAACTGTAGAATTTTATCCACCAGAAAATTACAGTTCTGCAGAAATTGGATATATTTATGGAAGACAAACTAATAAAAAATTAACTATATCATTAATTGTTCAATTAGCAAGTAAAGGTTACATAAAGATAGATGAAATAGAAAAGAACAAAAAGAAAGAAATTCAAATAACTAATTTAATGATTAGACCTGTTGAACAATTATCATTTGATGATTTAGTGCCAGATAGAGTTATTAAAGTTAAAAAATTAAAATTAGCAGATCCAACAATTTTGGATAAGAGTGAATTAACAATGATGACATATTTATTCAAAAAAGGTGATGAAAAAGAATTAAAAACTAATTTAGAAAAATTCTTAAAAGTTAGGGACTCACTTGTTCAAAAAGGATTTATTGAAATTGTTTCTGATAACGAAGAAAGTAGATTTGAAGAATTAAATAAAAGAAAAGAAGAATACGAAGCAAGTAAAAAACAATATGAAATTGATAAAGTTAATTATAATAACAAAATTGGTAAAATGCCTTCATTAACTAATCTTGAATTAATAGTTTATAATAGATTATTTGAAAAAGATAACGAAATAATATTAAGTAAACACAAAACTTTCTATAAAGCATTTGATGATGTTGAAAAACAATTAAAAGGAAGTTTAAAAGATTTAATTGATGATAAAACTGCTACTAAAAAAATGATACAATCAATATTTATATCTATTGCAGTATTATTCTTATATTTAATTAGTTATTGTTTAGTTGAGGATATGGATCCAAGTTGGAAAATAATTTATTGGATGTCATTTGCTTGTATATTTATAAATGTTTACTTTACAATTATAATGAAAAGAAAGACAAAATATGGCGAAACTATTATTGCAAAAGTAAAAGGATTTAAAAATTTCTTGGAAACAGCTGAAAAAGAAAAATTAGAAGCATTAGTATTAGAAAATCCTAATTATTTCTATAATATACTTCCATATACATATGTATTAAATATTTCAAAAAAGTGGATGGAAAAATTTGAAAATATACATATACCAGAAATGGATATGGGAACTTATGATTTTAATAGTTTCAATTCATTTAATAATCTTTATAATGATGTTTACCACCCAGAACCTAGGTCATCAAGTAGTAGTTCAAGAGGATGTTCTTCATGTGGTGGTGGATGTTCTTCATGTGGTGGAGGGTGTTCTTCATGTGGTGGTGGAGGCTCTTGGTAAAAAGATTTGTATTACAATGGCATTTAAGTGAAAATTGTAATTTAAAATGTTTACATTGTTATCAAGAAAATCATAAACCAATTCAATTAAAATATGAACAACTAGAAAACATCTATAATCAATATAAGAAATTGTTAAAAAAGTTAAAAATGAAAGGACACATAAATATTACAGGTGGAGAACCACTTTGTAATCCACATTTGTTTAAAATATTAGAATTAATTAAAGAAGATTCAGAAAATATAACATTTTCTATATTAACAAATGGAACATTGATAAATGAAGAAATAGCAAAAAAAATTAAGAGTTATAATCCTTATTATGTTCAAGTTAGTTTAGAAGGTGGAAAAAAGATAAATGATTATATTAGAGGAAATGGCACGTACAAAAAAATAGCAAAAGGAATAGTTAATTTAAGAAAACAAGATATTTTTACTTCTATATCTTTTACGGCCAATAAATTAAATTATGATGAATTTCCTAAAGTAGTAAAATATGCTAGAAAGTATAGAGTTAATAATGTTTGGTCAGATAGATATATTCCACTAGGAGATTCGGAAGATAAAAATTTAGCTTTAAGTTATGAAGAAACTAGAAAATATCTTAACATTATAAATAATGAAAGAAATAAGTTAATGAATAAGAAATATAACATTACAACAATTTCTATGTATCGTGCATTGCAATTTCAGATGACGAATGATTTTGCTTATGGGTGTACTGCTGGAGATACGTTATTAACAGTAATGGAAAATGGAGATCTAGTACCATGTAGAAGGATGCCTATTGTTATTGGTAATTTATTGCAAGATGATATGTATAGTTTGTATAAAAAAAGTAAAGTTTTAAACGAATTAAGAACAAAAAAAATACCAGATGAATGTTCTAAATGCGAACATTCAGAAATGTGTCTTGGTGGTTTAAAGTGTTTAACATATGCAATTTATAAAGATTTAAATCATAAAGATATGGGATGTAATTTATAAAAAAGTGTGATATGATAGTTTTTAAATTGAAAATTTATTAGTAATATTTCAAAACTAATATTTTTAAATTAAAATATAAATACTTGCAATTTTAATAAAAATAGTTTATACTTAAATTGTAATACTGAAGGGAGAGGTTTTTAAATGGAAATTACATCAGTTACAGTTCGTAAAGAAGAAAAA
>CALVZO010000002.1 GCA_944372545.1 uncultured Bacilli bacterium
TTTTTTTATTGTTGGTATTCTTTATCTATAACACTTTCATAAGTATTTTTAATAAAATCTTTAGTTAAGCCATAAGAATAACGATAATGTTTTTTTTCATACTCTTCACTATATTCATGATAAGGAATAAGTAAGAAATTATTTAAATTAGTATCAAAATAATTAATTATTGGTATAGCCTTAATATCTTTAAATATAATATTATCTCTATCTTTTTGAATTGTTAGAGTAGAAAGCAAACCAAATTGATAAGCATTATCGAAAGTTTCTTCACCTTTTGGAGTTCTTGCAATATCATCATCACTAGAGGTAAAATTACCTAAAGAATAATAGACTAAAGTCTTTTTCTCATCGCCAATTATTTCTATTGGTTGAATTGAGTGAGAGTGACTTCCAACAATAATATCAACTCCTAGAGAATTTAAATATTTTGCTAAATCTTGCTGTTCTTTATTACTTGTAAAGGTAAATTCTTTCCCCCAATGCATTAATACAATTAATAAATCACTTTCTTTTTTTATTTTGTTTATCTCTTTTTCTAAAACATCTTTCTTAATTTCTTTAGTAGATGGATCTTTATAATAAGCAATTAAATGTTCTTTATCACTATCTATTTTTTGATTAGTTCCATAAGTATATGCAAGAAACCCAACCTTTATTCCATTTTTTTCTAGTATTCGATAATTTTCTCTATCTTTTTCATTTAAATAAGTACCAACAGTTTTAATATCGCTATTACTTTGAAAATAATTAAGAGTAGAATTAATACCATCTATTCCTCGATCAAAAGCATGATTATTGGCAGTACTTAAAATTTCTAAATCAAGTGATGAAACTAAATCACCAATATAAGATGGAGCACAGAAGTTATAACCAGCCCCACTTGGTTTTAAATTATCATTTCCAATAACTACTTCCATATTGCCAATTGATATATCATCATTTTGAAAATAATCTTTAACTAAACGAAAATAATTATTTTTATCATAACCATTACTAACGGCATTATAAAAATGATCTTCAAAAAGAAAATCTCCCACTAAAGTAAGTTTTATTTCCTTAACACTCTTATCTTTCTTTGTTGTAAATGTATTAATATTTACTTCCTTATATTTAAAAGAAAAAAACGTAAATATACTAACAATTATAATAATTATTAAAATAAGTTTTATTTTCATATTATCACCAAATATATCATAGCAAATTTTTAGCAAGAAAAAAACTTCTTTATTTTTTTCTAACTAATAAAAAAGTTCCTAAGCCATCACATCTTAATATTTGATTTTCTTGCCAATTCATTTCTTTTAATGAAAATATCGGAATTCGTAATCTTTTTTGTTTATCAATTTTAATAGTAAATTCTAAATTTTGACAAATATTTTCTATTTTTGTTTGATATTTTTCGTATTCCTCTAATGATGTAGCATTATCTCTTAATGCTTTAAAGCGTTCTAAAATATTTAAGTATTCATTAATCGCATATATTTTTAAGACAAAATTATCTTCAACTTGTTGTTTTTTAACAATAAGTTCATCATCACTTTCTGCTTTTGTAAATGCCGGTACTACAAACCGCCCTTTATAGTCTAACTTTACATCAGCATGACCAATAATATAGTTTTCTCCAAACATTTAAAAACCCCCTTTTTGATGGGGTTATTCTAGCATATCTAAAGGTAAATTTCAACCCTAGTGATTAATTACAAAATATGCTAAGTATAAACAAGTAAGAGTAATCGTGGTAGCAATTAAAATAATTGTTGTAAACCCGGCTTTTGTTACGGTTTCAATTGGATTTTCTTCATAAACCATTTCAAAATTGGGATTATCATGTTTACTTAAAACTAAAGCCTTACCATTACCTCTTGATTTTTCTGTATTTTCCAAGTGATTATTAATCATTTCTTTAATTATCATACTGGCCGACATATTATTAAATTCATCATTATAAGATAAGTTAATTGGAATAGATATGGCTTCATATCTAAGTTCATCATCAGTTTCATTATTAGATACTTTATCATATAAATCTAAATATTTTTTTGTATAATCTTTAATATAATTAATTTTTCCTTCGGTAAGGTTACTTAAATATAATATTTCTAACATATAGATAACTTGAAATATTTCATTGGGAGATAAATAATATAAAGTAGAATTTGCATAATCTACTAAATTAACATGAGTAAGAGGTATTTTAATTCCTTCATTTATATGAAAGATTAGGAAATTATCTTGATAAGTAAAATAATTTAAGGAATTATAAATATCTTTATAATTTTTTAAGAATAATTCATTATTCATCTCATCACCTAGTATATAATAATTCTAACAAAACTAGCAATAAAATACAATTGTTTTTCTTTTATTTTTATTGTATTATTTTAAAAGGGGAGATAATATGCCTGTATTAAATGAGAATTTTATAAAGTGGTTAGGAAAGAAAAAGGACGAAGATGAAGAAATGATTAATTTTCGTCTTCAGTCTTTTCAAAAATTTAAGGAATTAGATAATCCTAAATTTGGACCTAAAATAGATATAGATTTTGATAAAATAAATTATTATAAAAGTGAACTTGATGAAGTAAAAAATAAATGGAGTGAAGTACCAGAAAATATTACCAATACTTTTAAATCATTGGGAGTAATTTCTGCCGAAGATAAATATTTTGATGGTGTATCTAATCAATTTGAAAGTGAAGTAGTATATCATAAAAATAAAAGTAATAAAGATATAATATTTATGAGTAGTGATGAAGCATTAAAACAACACCCCGAATTATTTAAAAAATATTTTAATAATTTAGTTAAGTATGATGAGAATAAATATACCGCTTTAAATGGGGCTTTATGGAGTGGCGGCTCTTTTATTTATATTCCTCCTCATACAAAATTAGATAGGCCTCTTCAAAGTTACTTTCGTATAGATAGCAAATCTTTAGGACAATTTGAAAGAACAATTATTATTGTTGATGACTATAGTAGTCTTGATTATATTGAAGGTTGTACTGCCAAAAGTTACTCTACTACTAGTCTTCATGCGGGAGTTGTGGAAATTTATGTTGGTAAACATGCAAGATGCCGATATTCTACTATTCAAAATTGGTCAAAAGATGTCTATAATTTAGTTACTAAAAGAGCAATTGTTTTAGAAGGTGGCGAAATGGAGTGGGTTGATGGTAATATTGGAAGTGCCATAACAATGAAATACCCAAGTTGTATTTTAAAGGGTGATAACTCAATTGGTAATAGTTTATCTATTGCTTATGCTAAAAATAATCAACAAATCGATGCCGGTGCGAAAATGATTCATTTAGGAAAAAATACAAAAAGTAATATCGTTAGTAAAAGTATTTCAGAAAATGGCGGAACAAGTAATTACCGAGGGTTTGTTAAAATAACTAAAGATGCGACTAATTCTAGTGCCCAAGTTAAATGTGATACATTAATTTTAGATAATTTATCAATTAGTAATACATATCCTAAAAATATTTTAGAAAATAATTCTAGTACGATAGAGCATGAAGCCACAATTTCTAAAGTTAGTGAAGATAAATTAAATTATTTAATGAGTAAGGGACTAAGTTATGATAAATGTAAGGATTTATTAGTGTTAGGATTTATCTCCGATTTAAAAAAAGAGTTACCGATGGAATACGCAGTAGAACTAAATAGATTAATAAAAGATTAAAATTACTAAAATACTAATTTTGGTAATTTTTTTTATGTTTTTTTAAAGAATTTAAGAAAAAAACTGTAAATTCTCTACCAATTTAATTAAATTGGCAATTAGGTAAATAAAAATAAATATGATATTCTTCTTTTTAAGAAAGGAGGAATTATGAATAATGTTATATTAGTTGGTAGACTTACTGATAATCCAAAAGTTGTGGAGTATGAAAATAATGTAAAAGTTACTTCTGTTGTACTGGCAGTAAATAGAAATTTTAAAAATCCTGATGGACTATATGATACTGATTTTATAAGATGCATTTTATGGAATAGTATGGCAAGTAATACTACTGAATATTGCAAATGTGGCGATGTCATTGGAGTAAAAGGCAGATTACAATCAAGTAAGTATGAAGATGAAACAGGAAAAATGCATTATGTGACTGATGTAATTGCTGAAAGAGTAACATTTCTATCAACAAATAAAAAAGAAGAAGTAAAAAAGGATTAACAAGTAATAATTTTATTACATAATCTTATAATTTAATAAGGTGGTTGTTATGAAACTTTTTAAATATATAGGGATTACTTCACTATTATTATTTAGTTTTTATTATACTGAAAAACTTAGTAATGTTGTTATAAATAATAGTGATTTAGTTTTAGAAATAAAAGATCATAGTGATGAATTTAATATAGAGCCAGTAAGTGCAATTATTGATAATGAATACATTACTCCCGGTATTAATGGGAGTAATGTTAATGTTTTAAAAAGTTATAATAATATGAAATTTTTAAATGAATTTAATGCTTATTATTTAGTGTTTGATATAATAAAACCAGAAATATCTTTAGAAAACAATTTAGATAAAATTATTAAAAATGGTAATAAAAGTAAAGAAGGTGTTTCTATAATTATTGTTAATAACGAAGAAGTTATCAACTATTCAAATGAGAAAAATATAAATATTACTAGATTAATTAGTTTAGATACTTTTAATAAAAGTGCTTTATATGAACAAGTTAATATAGATGATATAAATTATAAGAAAGTAGATAGAATGCTTAAAAACAATAATTTAGATAAAAATATATGTTTTATAAATGATAATTTAATTGAGTATTGCAGGGAAGATAAGAAATATTTAGTCATCAATAATAAAGAATTAAATAATTATAATTTAAGTGAAGTAAAAAATAATATAGTAAGTGGAGATATTATTTTAATTAAAGATAATGTTAATATAACAGATTATAAAATATTAATAAAACAAATTTATTATCAAAATTTAAAAATTTTGTCTTTAAGTGATTTGATAAGCGAATAGAAAAAAAACAACTAATTTGTATTTCTACATTTTAGTCGTTTTTTTGGTCATTATTAATAATTCCAATGTTAATTAAATGAGCCAAACTTCCAAAAGCATACATTTTGTGTATAGTTTTGGAAAAATATTTCCAAAAATTGACTTTTAGTAAAAAATAATATATAATTATTACGAGGTGGATTATGATAGAGAGAACTGAATATCTTGAAGAATTAAAGAGATGGAAAGATAAAGACTTAATTAAAGTTGTTACTGGAATTAGAAGGTGTGGTAAATCAACATTATTTGTTTTATATATTGATTATTTAAAAGAAACAGGTATAAGTGAAGAACAAATTATACACATAAATTTAGAAGATGCTAAATACGATTTTAAGGATTATAAAGAATTATATAATTATATCAATAATAAAATAAAAAAGAATAAACAATATTATGTGTTTTTAGATGAAGTTCAAAATATTCCTCGGTTTCAAAAAGCAGTAGATAGTTTATATATTAAAAATAATGTTGATGTTTATATAACTGGATCCAATGCATATTTATTATCGGGAGAACTTGCTACATTATTATCAGGAAGATATATAGAAATAAAAATGCTACCACTTTCATTTAAAGAATATGTATCAGCATTTGAAGATAATAATTATCAACAATTATTTTTAAATTATATGAAAAATGGTGGAATGCCAGGTAATATAGATATTTTAAAAACGCACCCAAATGATGTAGATAAATATTTAGATGGAATATTTTCAACAATAATATATAAAGATATAATGGCCAGAAAAAACATAACCGATAAAATGTTATTAGAAAGTGTATTAAAATATATATTTGATAGTATAGGAAGTCCTATATCAACAAAGAAAATAAGTGATACTTTAACAAGTAAAAGTATGAAAACAAGTAATCATACTGTTGAAAATTATATAACGGCATTTTTAGAAGGATATTTAATATATAAAGCAGAAAAATTTGATATTAAAGGAAAGAAATTGCTTGCTAGAGATTACAAATTTTATGCTGTAGATACTGGATTAAGAAGTTATTTGCTTGGTAAGAGGGCAGATAGTGATATGGGACATATATTAGAAAACATCGTATATTTAGAATTAATTAGAAGAGGGTATAAAGTTTATACTGGAAAAGTTGATGATTTAGAAATTGATTTTGTTGCGGAAAATAGAGATGGATTAAAATATTATCAAGTTGCTTTAACGGTAAGAGATAATAAAGTATTAGAAAGAGAATTAAAATCTTTACAAAATACTAAAGATTTTTATCCCAAAGTATTGCTAACATTAGATATGGATTTAGAAGCAGATTATGATGGCATAAAAAAAGTGAATGTTGTAGACTGGCTACTTAAAAATGAATAGAAAAAAACAACTAATTTGTATTTCTACATTTTAGTTGTTTTTTTGTTCATGATTTTGAATATATTCTTTAATAATTTCTGCATCATCTAAATGAATTTTTTCATGGCCAATAATTTGATAATCTTCATGTCCTTTACCAAGAACTAATAAAATATCTTCATTATCTAACATATCTAGTCCTTTAGTAATTGCACTTTTTCTATCATATATTACTTCATAATTTACGCTTTTATTATCTTTAATAATATCGGCCATTATTTTCGATGGGTCTTCAGTTCTTGGATTATCATTAGTAAATATTACATAATCACTTAACTTAGTAGCAATACTACCCATAATTGGTCTTTTAATTGGATCTCTATCACCGCCACACCCAACAATAGTTATAATTCTATTTTTCTTTAATTCAGTATAAGCACTTATAACTTTTTCAACAGCATCTGGTGTATGGGCATAATCAACTACAGCATAACCTTTTAATACTTTATAAGTTTCACATCTTCCTTTAGGTGGATATATATCTTTTGTTATATTAATAATACTTTCAATACTAAATCCTAAATTATTTACAATACTTAAACTTGTTAAATAATTATATATATTAAATTTACTAGTTAAATTAGTAGTAACTTCATATTCATTATTTTTATAAGAAAACTTTATATGAGTACTTGCGGGAGTAATATTATAATCTAATATTTTATAATCACCTTTTAGTCCAAATGATAAAGTATTTTTATATATTTTAAATTTTTCACTAGATAAATCATCACTATTAACAAGCATATAAGCATCTTTATTTAAATAATTTAATATTTTTAATTTTTCTTCTAAATAATTAGCCATTGTTTTATGATAATCAAGATGGTCTTCAGTTAAATTAGTAAATCCTGCCGCAGTAAACTTAAGACCTTTAACTCTTTCATAAGATAGAGCATGACTAGATACTTCCATTACAACATATTCACAATTATTTTCATAAGCATTCATTAATAATTTATATAATGTTAAGATATCTGGTGTAGTATTATTAAGTTCTTCATAAGTATTATTTATATAATAACCAATTGTTCCTATATATGCTGTATTTTTTCCTAATTTATTTAACATTTGATAAATTAAATAACAAGAAGTAGTTTTCCCATTTGTACCAGTTACTCCAATTATCTTTAATTTATTTATATATTCACTATATTCTTTAACTAATACATCTTTTAAATATTCTTCTGTATTATCTACTTTTTCATAAGGTACATTTAAATTTAAATCATATTCTCCAACTACTTTACTAGCCCCATTATTTATGGCATCTTCTATATAATCATGACCATCAACAGTATGTCCTTTAAGAGCAATAAAAATTTGTCCTTTAGTTATATTTTTTGAATTTGTTTCATATTTTAGCATAAAATCCCTCCTTTAATTATTATATTATAATATATTTTTATTTTTTTAGTAAGAAGTTTATGCACTTATTTTTGAATAACCCGTTAAAACCCCACTATTTAAGTTAAAGTAATTATGTTATAATTAGTTAAGTGGTGATTTTATGAAAAAAATTATATTAACTGGTGATAGACCTACAGGAAAATTACATTTAGGACATTATGTTGGTTCTTTAAAAACAAGAGTTAAACTACAAAATAGTGGTGAATATGATGAAATTTATTTAATGATCGCTGATAGTCAAGCCTTAACTGATAATTTTGATAATCCTAAAAAGGTTAGAGATAACGTTTTAGAAGTTGCTTTATTTTATTTAGCATGTGGAATAGACCCAAAGAAAACAAATATATTTATTCAGTCCCAAATTCCTGCCTTAACTGAATTAACATTTTATTATATGAATTTAGTTACTGTTTCAAGATTATATAGAAATCCAACAGTTAAACAAGAATTAAATTTAAGAGGGTTTGAAGAAAGTATTCCATCAGGATTTTTAAATTACCCAGTTAGCCAAACTGCTGATATTACCGCATTTAATGCAACAACTGTACCAGTGGGAGAAGACCAATTACCAATGCTTGAACAAGCAAGAGAAATAGTGCACTCATTTAATCGTATATATGGAGATACTTTAGTAAGTCCAAAAGAATTACTACCAGATAGTAGTTATGCTAAAAGACTTCCTGGAATTGATGGCAAAGCCAAAATGAGTAAATCGCTTAATAATTGTATTTATTTAGATGACTCTGATGAAGAAATTAATAAAAAAGTAATGCAAATGTATACAGATCCTAATCATATTAAAGTAAGTGACCCAGGACAAATTGAAGGTAATGTCGTATTTACTTATTTAGATGTTTTCTCTACTGAAGAACACTTTGCTAAATATTTAAGTGATTATAATAACTTAGATGAATTAAAGGCTCATTATCAAAAAGGGGGACTTGGTGATGTTACTATTAAGAAATTCTTAAGTAATATTTTATGTGAAATTATTAGTCCAATTAGAAATGAATATAATAAATTAAAAAATAATTTAGATTATGTTTTAGAAGTTTTAGAAAATGGAACAAAAATCGCTAATGAAAAAGCAAATGCGACTTTAAAATTAGTGAGAAAAAGTATGGGCATAGATTATTTTGAAAATGAAAATTTTAAAAAAGAAATGCAAGAAAAATTTAAGAATTAAAAAAGAGATATAGAAATTAAAATAGCATTAAGTATCGTTAAATTATATTATGAAATTACAATTAAAAAAGGGAATATTAGAAATACATTTCCTAGTTCTAATATTTCCTTTTTATTTTCTATAATTTAGATTCAATTGTTATTATTAAATTTTCTTTTTTTGCAATATTTAAAAGCAATTCAAAAACAAAATTTCTTTGACTGTAATTTAAAAAAAGAAGTGCACAGAAGTTGTGCAATAAGCAAAATATGTCGTCAACGAAGACGTTAAAATAGACAAAAGTATGTTTCACACATACTTCTTCCTGTTTAATTTAAGGCAAACCTTAGGGTTTGCTTTTAGAATATATAAGTTTATTCTAACAACTATTAAAAATAAATTGAAAAAAGTATCAAATTTTGATATTCTATATAATAGAAGAAGGTTGGTTATGGCTAGTTTAGAGAATCACTTTAAAATTAATCCTGATGATTTAATAAGTAATTCACGCATAGTTTTTAAAGGCATCAATTACCGAATTACTGTTTTAAGTGAGCGCTTAATTCGTTTTGAATATGCCTTAGATGGCAGTTTTTATGATGGAGCAACTGAAATAGTACATAACAGAAATTTTAAAGTACCGAAAATTAAAGCCGAACAAGATGATAAATATTTAGTTATAACAACAAAATACTTTATGATGCAATATGCTAAAGAAAAACCATTTAAGGGGCCATCTTTCGCACCAGATTCTAATTTAAAAGTCAAGTTAGTAAACACTGATAAGATGTGGTATTATTCTCACCCTGAAGCAAGAAACTTTAAAGGTAGTGCTTTTAGTATAGAAGATTTTGGAAGTGAAACATCTCTATCTAATGGACTTTATTCTACTGATGGTTTTGCTGTTTTAGATGACTCAAATAGTATGCTTATAAGTAATGATGGTTTAATGTATACAAGTAATAAAAAAAGAATAGATTTCTATTTATTTGCTTATAGAAGAGATTTTGGTTTATGTCTAAAAGATTATTTTACTCTTACAGGAAATCCCCCATTAATACCTAGATATGCTTTAGGTATATGGTGGAATAGAGATCAAATATATAGTTTTTCTGATACAAAAAAATTAGTTGAGGTATTTAAAAAACATGAGATACCTATATCAGTATTATTACTAAGTGAATTTTGGCATAAGAAAGATAAAAATAATTATAATTTATATAAGACTGGTTATTCATTTAACGAAGAATTATTTCCAAATCCTAGTGAATTTGTTAATTATATGCATGAATTAGGAATTCATATTGGGCTTAATTTAGATGGCTCAGAAGGTATAAATGCTTTAGAAAATAATTATCTTAAGATGTGTAGTGAATTAGGATTAGAGACTGATAAAGTTATACCTTTTAAAGTATTAGATGCAAACTTTATAGTAAGTTATTTAAATAATTTAATTAAGCCTTTAGATGATATTGGCATAGATTTTTATTGGTTAGATAATAAAGAAGAGGTAACTATTAGAGCATTATCTTATTATCACATTAATAATTACAAACAAAATAAAAAGAATAGAGGTATGATTTTAGCACGAAATGGTGGTAAATCATCTCATTTATATCCAGTCCATTATTCTGGGGAAACTAAAGTTGGTTGGGATACTTTAAAGTATTTACCTTATTTTAATTCTACTGCAAGCAATATTGGATTATCTTGGTGGAGTCATGATGTTGGAGGATTTAAAAATGGAATAGAAGATGAAGAACTATATTTAAGATATGTTCAGTTTTCAACATTTAGTCCGATATTTAGATTTAGTGCTAAAAGAGGAGCCTATTATAAAAGAGAACCATGGCGTTGGGATATGAAAACTTATGCAATTACTAAAGAATACTCCCAATTAAGACATAGATTAATTCCTTATTTATATACAGAAAGTTATAAATATTACAATACTTGTTTACCAATAATTCAACCACTTTACTATTATTATCCAGAACTTTTTGATGAGCCAAATTATCGTAATGAATATTATTTTGGCACCGAATTATTAATATCACCAATTACAAAGAAAAAAGATAATGTCATGAATAGGACAGTTGAAAAAATATTTTTACCTAAAGGAACTTGGTATGATTTTAAAACTGGTAAAAAATTTATTGGTAATAAAAGATATATTTCTTTTTTCAAAGATGAAGACTACCCAGTATTTGCTAAGTCTGGAGCAATTATTCCTCTTGCAATTTTAGATGAAAATATAAATAATACCAATTCTCCTTCTAAAATGGAAATAGATATATTCCCAGGAAGTAGTAATGTTTACAGATTATATGAAGATGATGGCATTTCTTCTTTATATAAAGATGGTTATTATATAATTAGTGCCATTGATTTCAATTATGCTCCCGATAATTATAGTTTATCTATTCACCCAGTTGAAGGTAAAACAGGAATTATACCAGATTACAGAGATTACACAATTAAATTTAGAAATACTAGATTACCAGAAAAAATTAATATAGATATAAATAGTAAGTTAATTACTGATTATAAGGCATATATTAGTGATAATGATTTAGTTATTGAAATAAAGGGAATAGATACAAGAAAACAATTAAATATTAATTGTATTGGTAATAATATAGAAATAGATGCGGTTAGAATTATTAATGAAGATATTAATGAAATCATAAGTGGTTTAAAAATTGAAACATTATTAAAAGAAAGACTTGCTGCTATTTTATTTAGTGATTTAGATATTAGTAAAAAAAGAATTGAAGTTAGAAAGTTAAAAAATGCTGGATTGGATCAATTATTTATCAAAATGTTTATAAAACTTCTTGAATATATTAGTGAAATTTAATATAATAGGCGTAGCAGTTGAGAAAAGAGTAGTAATAGTTTAGAAATTTTATAGAGAGTTAGTGGTTGGTGCAAACTAATAATTAATAAATTATGAACTTGCTTTTTGATGTATTAGGGTAGTTCCTATAAAGACTAAGAGTGTGAATTAAGGTGGTACCGCGGGGAAACTCGTCCTTTGGTTATCGCCTTTTTTATTTAGGAGGCAATATGGAATTATTAATAATATTTAGTTTAATTTTCTTAATTGTTTTTATCGTATACTATATGATTTTAAAAAATAATTATTTAAAAAACAATAAGAAAAAGAAGAAAAAGAAAAATGATGTTACAGAAATACTTTATTTAGTTAGTAAATTTAAGTTAAAGAAAGAAGATTTAATTAATAAAAAGATGTTTATAATAATTTCTTTATTAAATGCTTTTATAATTTCTATAGTATGTACAATTATATTTTTAATTGATACACCATTTTATATAAGATTAATAATTGGTTTTGTTCTTCTATTTGCCCTCATATATGCTTTATATGAATTATTAGGAAGATATTTAGTGAAAGTAGGTAGTGATAATGAATTTTAAAAATTATGAAAAAAAATGGCAAGAAATATGGGAAGAGAAAAATGTATTTCATGCCTTAAATGATAGTGATAAGAAAAAATATTATATTTTAGTAGAGTTTCCCTATCCATCTGGGAGTGGACTACATGTAGGTCATGTTCGCAGTTATACAGCGCTTGATGCTTATGCAAGAATGATGCGAATGAAAGGGTATAATGTTTTATTTCCAATGGGTTGGGACGCATTTGGGGCTCCGGCAGAACAATATGCAATAAAGAATCATATTCACCCTTCCTTAGCAGTTAAAGAAAATATTAAAACTTTTAAAAGTCAAATTAAGTCATTAGGTATATCTTTTGACTGGGATAGAGAATTTTCAACAACTGATCCGGAGTATTATAAATGGACCCAATGGCAATTTCTACAGTTTTATAAACATGGTATGGCTTATAAAGCCAAGAAAGATATTAACTGGTGTCCAAATTGTAAAACGGGATTATCTAATGAAGATTCTTCCGGTGGTGTATGCGAGCGATGTGGTACTAAAGTTGTTCAAAAAGAAAAAGAACAATGGATGTTAAAAATGAGTGATTATGCCGAATCTTTAATTGATGGATTAAATGATACCAATTTTGCTGATAAAATTAAATTAGGTCAAATTAATTGGATAGGCAAAAGTATTGGAGCGGAAGTTTTATTTCAAGTTAAAGATACTGATAAATCTATTAAAGTTTATACAACAAGATGTGATACTCTTTTTGGAGCAACTTTTATGGTTGTATCGCCAGAACACCCAATAATTGAAGAATTAAAGGAAAAAATTACTAATTTAGATGAGGTTAGAGATTATCAAATAAAAGCGAAAGAAAAGACAACTTTTGAAAGAACTGAATTAGTTAAAGAAAAAACAGGAGTAAAACTTGAAGGTGTTACTTGTCTTAATCCCGTTAATAATAATGAAGTTGAAGTTTGGGTAGGAGACTATGTAATGATGGGGTATGGTACAGGAGCAATTATGGCAGTACCAGCGCATGATGAAAGAGATTACGAATTTGCTAAAAAATTTAATATTCCAATTATCAAAGTTATTGATAGTAAAGATGATACTCTTCCATATATTGGTGATGGAACGCATATTAATTCAGGATTCCTAGATGGCCTAAATAAGGAAGATGCTATTAATAAAATGTTAGAATATCTTGAAGATAATAATTTAGGAAATAAAAAAGTTAATTATCGTTTACAAGACTGGGTTTTTTCAAGACAAAGATTTTGGGGTGAGCCAATTCCTTTAGTTTATTGTGAAAAATGTGGTTGGGTACCAGTAAAAGAAGAAGATTTACCAGTATTACTTCCTGATGTAGCAGAGTATGAGCCGACTGATGATGGAGAAAGTCCACTTGCAAAAATCACAGACTGGGTTAATACGACTTGTCCGAAGTGTGGCGGGCACGCAAGAAGAGAAACAGATACAATGCCAAACTGGGCAGGATCTAGTTGGTATTTCTTAAGATATATGGATCCTCATAATCAAAATGAATTTGCATCTCTTGATGCCTTAAAATATTGGGGGAAAGTTGACTGGTATAATGGTGGTATGGAACACACTACAAGACATTTATTATATGCAAGATTTTGGAATCAATTCTTATATAATATTGGTTTAGTTCCTAATAGTGAGCCAATTGATATAAGAGTATCTCATGGTATGATTTTAGGCTCTAATAACGAAAAAATGAGTAAGAGTAAAGGTAATGTTGTAAATCCAGATGATATAGTTAATGAATATGGGGCAGATACTTTAAGAACTTATGAAACGTTTATTGGGGATTATGAAAAAGATGCTGCTTGGAGTACAGAATCATTAAAAGGTTGTAAGAGATTTTTAGATAGAGTTAGTAGATTACAAACTAAATTAAATGATAAAAATGGGTTTACTGATGATTTCATTATTAATAAAACAATTAAAAAAGTTACAAATGATTTGCAAAATATGAAATATAATACAGTTGTATCTTCCTTAATGATTTTAACTGGTTTCTTAGAAAAATGTGAAAGTATTACTAAAGATGATTATAGAACTCTTTTATTGCTATTAAATCCAATTGCACCTCATATTACAGAAGAATTAAATGAAGTAAACAATTTAGGAAATATGTTAGTACTAAGTGCTTGGCCAGAATATGATGATGCCAAAACAATTGATGAAGAATTAGAAATTGGTGTTCAAGTTAATGGTAAATTAAGAGGCTCTATCAAAATTAAGAAAGATGAAGATAAAGAAATTATTTTAGAAAAAGCATTAAAGGAAGAAAATGTTATGAAACACCTAGAAGGAAAAGACATTATTAAAGAAATAGTAATACCAAATAAAATAGTAAATATTGTAGTTAAATAGGCAAATTTAAAATTTGTCTTTTTTAATAAATAATGTTATAAATATATTGAAGGTGAATAATGAAAAATTTTAATTTAAAAATGAATATTTTAATTACTTTAAATTTACTTTTAATACTATCTTTAGGGTTAATTGGATTTTATAATATATATAAAGATAAGGAAAATAAAAAAGTAGATAATAATTTATTATATAGTATCAAAAAGAGTAATTTAAATTGTGAACAAGTTATATTAAATATTTTTAAAGATAATACATATGAATATATTTATGAATATGATGAGTTTAATAATAAATATAGTAAACTAAAAGGTACTTTTAATTATCAAATAGATGATATAATTCAAAATAATGAAGAAAGTAGTAATATAAATTATTTAGTAACTGATAATTTAGGAAATACTTATAAAATAGATGAAAGTAATATTTATTTACAAGAATTTTTAGAAGAAATAAATATTAATTTAGATAATTGTTTAAAAATAATTAATTAATAATTGTTATTAAAATATATATCATTTATAATAGGAAACGGAAGTGATTATATGGAAAATGCAACTTTACTACCTGCAGATAGATATGTAGTTATTAGTAAAAGTATCTTAACAGATATAGATAGAGATATTATTATTAATTTATATCAACCATTAATAGGTTCTTTTGCAGTTTCCCTATATTTTACTTTATGGAACGATTTAAAAATGACTAGTTTTATGAGTAATGATTTAATTCATCATCATTTAATGGTTGTATTAAAAAGCGGAATAAATAATATAAAGATAGCAAGAGAATCCTTAGAGGCTTTTGGTTTAATAAGAAGTTTTCTAAAAGAAGGTTCTTTAAATGAATATTTATATGAAATTTATTCACCTCTTACTCCTAGTGAATTTTTTAATCACCCGATATTAAATGTTGTTTTATATAATAATGTTGGTGAAAAAGAATATGAAACAATAAAAAATAGATATAAAACCCCAAGATTTGATTATAAAGATTTAGTTGAAGTTACTAAGAAATTAGATGAAGTATATGATACATCTAAATTTACTTTAGCAAGTAATTTACAAGATAAAACTAGTAATAATATATTAGTTAGTGAAAGAATTAATTTTGATGAAATATTAAGTAGTATACCAAAAGGGATTATTAATGAAAAAGCCTTAACTAAAAGGGTAAGGGAATTAATTAATAATTTAGCCTTTATTTATAATATTGATACTTTAAAAATGACAGAGTTAATAAGAAGTGTATTAAATGAGTATGGTAATATTGATAAAAATGGGTTAAGAATAGTAGCAAGAAAAGATTATCAATTTAAAAATGGAACATTACCAACCCTTATTTATAGAACTCAACCAGATTATTTAAAAAATCCATTGGGAGATAATTCCAAAAGAGGAAGAATTATTGGGGTATTTGAAAATACTTCTCCTTATGATTTTTTAAGATTTAAAAATGGAGGTAAACCAACAGCAAGAGAATTAAAATTATTAGAGAAATTAATAATTGATTTAGAATTATCTCCTGCTGTAGTCAATGTTTTAGTAGATTATGTTCTTAGAAAAAATAATAATAAATTAACGGAAGGTTATGTTGAAACTATTGCGAGTCAGTGGAAAAGAGCGGGGTTAAAAACAGCCCAAGAGGCAATGGAATTTGCGGAAAAAGAACATAAGAAAATGATTAAAAAAGAAACTTTTAAAGAAAATAAAACAAAGAGTCCAACCCCAATTTGGTTTAATCAAAATATTAAAGACGAAAATTTAAGTGAAGAAGAAGAAAAAGAGTTAAAAGAACTTTTAAAGGAGTTTAATTAAGATGGATTTAAAAGTAGATAAGAATAAAATAAATAATGAAGTAGATAAAAATTATCAAGAAGCAATGCAAAATGAAGATTACCTAAAGTTAGTAAAAAGATTAAAAATTAGTGAAAAAGATGCTAAAAAGAATACGATGAAATTAAATGATTCCTTAGAAGAATTAAATAATTGTAAAAATTGTAGTAGTCTATTTACTTGTCCTAATAAAGTAAAAGGGTATGTTTATTTTCCAGAAAAGAAAGAAAGTCGTTTGATTTTTTCCTATATTCCTTGTAAATATAAGAAAAAAGCCGATAAATTATTAGAAGAAAAGAAAACTAATCAAAGTATTTTAAGTAGTGCAAGAATTAAAGATATTAAAATAACTAAGAATAGAAGTGAAATAATTAAATGGATTAAAGATTATTATGATAATTATAATCCTTATAAAACTGATAAAGGGCTATATTTACATGGTAATTTTGGGACTGGTAAAAGTTTTTTAGTAGCATCTCTTTTAAATGAATTAAAAAATAAATATGGCATAAGGACCGAAATTGTTTATTTTCCAGAATTATTAAGAAAATTAAAAGAAGATTTAAATTTAGTTGGTGATAAATTATATTATTTAGAAAATGTTGATGTTTTATTGCTAGATGATATTGGGGCAGAAAAAGTAACTGAGTGGGGAAGAGATGAAATACTAGGAACTATTTTACAAACTAGAATGAATAATGGAATGCCAACATTTTTTACTTCAAATTTAAATATAAATGAATTAGAAAGTCATTTAAGTCTAACAAATAATAAAGAAGATTTAGTGAAAGCAAAGAGAATTATTGAAAGAATTAAGTATTTAACTAAAGATATGGAATTACTGGGAAATAACTATCGGGAATAGTCATTTCTTTTTAAAAACATTTGTTCGTTTTAGTATTGACAATTAAATTTCTTTAATGTAAAATGGACTTATCAGAGAGTGAAGGAGAAAATATGAATAAGTCAAAAGATGTTAAGAATACAGATAAGGCTCTTGAACAAGTATTAAAAGATATTGAAAAACAATTTGGTTCGGGGGCAATAATGAAATTAGGGGCTGACGAACATATTAAAATAGATGTAACTAGCACTGGGTCCATTGCACTAGATGTTGCTTTAGGTGTTGGTGGTTTACCAAAAGGGAGGATTATAGAAATATATGGACCAGAATCATCAGGAAAAACAACAATAGCACTTCATGCCATAGCAGAAGCGCAAAAATCTGGAGGAAGAGCGGCATTTATTGATGCTGAACATGCACTAGATCCTGTTTATGCTAAAAAATTAGGGGTTGATATTAACGAACTTTTATTAAGTCAACCAGATACTGGAGAACAAGCATTAGAAATTTGTGATGCTCTAGTTAAGAGTGAAGCAATTGATTTAATTGTTATTGACTCAGTCGCGGCTTTAGTACCCCAAGCAGAAATTGATGGAGAAATGGGCGATAGTCATGTTGGCTTACAAGCAAGATTAATGTCTCAAGCCTTAAGAAAGTTATCAGGTTCTTTAAATAAAACTAATACAACCGCTATATTTATAAATCAATTAAGAGAAAAAGTTGGTGTGTTATTTGGTAATCCTGAGACTACACCGGGCGGAAGGGCTTTAAAATTTTATTCTTCAGTTAGACTTGATATTAGAAGAGGAGAACAAATAAAACAAGGAGAACA
Organism: uncultured Bacilli bacterium; assembly: GCA_944372545.1. Lineage (GTDB taxonomy): Bacteria > Bacillota_I > Bacilli_A > RF39 > UBA660 > SIG200. The sequence continues at coordinate 18,326 of CALVZO010000002.1, forward strand.
AGTTTTAGGTAATAAGACTAATATTAAAGTAGTTAAAAATAAAGTTGCACCACCTTTTAAAACTGCATCAGTTGATATTATGTATGGTGAAGGTATTTCTCATGTTGGGGAATTAGTAGATATTGGTAGTGAAATTGGTGTTGTTGATAAAAGTGGGGCTTGGTATGCTTATAAGGGAGAAAAAATTGGTCAAGGTAAAGAAAATGTGAAGGCATTTTTGAAAGTTAATCCCGATATTGCCGAAGAAATTGAAGATAAAATTTATGAACATTATGGTTTTACTAAAAAGAAAGAAGAGTAGCATCTTCTTTTTTAATTAAGGATTTTATCTTGATAAATGTTTTTTTTGCGCTTATAATAAAATTATAGATAATTATATTTAATATATTTTCTAATAAATGAAAATGGAGTGAAAAAATGGAAAAAATAGCCATGAACATTTTACTTCTATTTCTTGGAACATTAATTGGAGCAATTATTACTGTAATTATAAATTATATGCGGGGGGTAAACGCCCAAAATAAGGCTGATAAACTTTTAGAAGATGCAAAAAAAGAAATTGAAAAGAGTAAAAGAGATACTCTTCTAGAAGTTAAAGAAGAATCATATAAATTAAAACAACAAACTAATACAGAAATTAAAGAAAAAAAACAAGAGATAAAAGAAAGTGAAGAAAGACTATTAAATAGAGAAAATAGTCTTGATAAAAGAGAAGAAATATTACAAAAAAGAGATTTAGCCTTAGAAGAAAAAGAAAATAATTTATTAGTAAAACAACAAAGTTTACAAGAAAAAGAAGAAAAAATGGAAAAACTTTTGAAAGAAGAAGTTTTAGAGTTAGAAAGAATTTCTAACTTAACTAAAGAAAAAGCGCATGATTTAATTATGGCAAGAATTGAATCAGATATGGCTTTAGAAATAGCAGAATACATAAGAGATGAAGAAGCAAAAGCAAAATTAGAAGCAAGTGATAAAGCCAAACAACTTATTGTTAGCAGTATGGAAAGATATGCTGATGATGTTGTAAGTGTTCAAACTGTATCTACTATTGAACTTCCTAATGATGAAATGAAAGGAAGATTAATTGGTAGAGAAGGAAGAAATATAAGAACTATTGAATCAGTTACTGGTGTTGATTTAATTATTGATGATACTCCAGAAGCAATAGTTATATCTTCGTTTGATCCTTTAAGAAGAGAAATTGCCAAAAATACAATTGAAACATTGATAAAAGATGGAAGAATCCACCCAAGTCGTATTGAAGAAGTTTATGAAAAAGCATCTAAAGATGCATTTAATATGATAACGGAAATTGGTAATACTGCAATTACTGATTTAGGTATAAGTAAAATGGACCCTGATTTAATTAACTTAGTAGGTAAATTAAATTTTCGAACAAGTTATGGTCAAAATGCTTTGAAACACTCAATTGAAGTTGCTAATCTTTGTGGCTTAATGGCAGGAGAACTTGGTGAAAATGTCACTTTAGCCAAAAGAGCCGGATTACTACATGATATCGGAAAAGCAATTGACTTTGAAGTCGAAGGAAGTCATGTTGAAGTTGGTGAACAAATTGCCAAAAAATATCATGAAAATGAAGTGGTAATTGATGCTATTACTTCCCATCATGGCGATAGAGATGCGAAATCAATAATTGCGGTTTTAGTAAGTGTAGCAGATACTTTATCTGCGGCACGACCTGGAGCAAGAAATGATTCTGTAGAAAATTACATTAAAAGATTAGAAGAATTAGAAGAAATTGGTAATTCTTTTGAAGGTGTAGAAAAAGCCTACGCAATGCAAGCAGGTAGAGAAATCAGAGTAATGGTTAAACCTGATGAAATTGATGATGCTCGAAGTTTTCAAATTGCCAGAGAAATTAAAGATAAAATTGAAGAAGAAATGCAATATCCAGGAACAATTAAAGTTACTGTTATAAGAGAAACAAGAGCCCAAGAAGAAGCAAAATAACTTGTTTCTTTTTTATTGACTTTTACTACTTATTTGCTATAATCATATTTACAGAAAGAAGAGAAGAAATTTATGATTTCAAAAAAAAGATTGTTATCAACAATAATTGCTTTGGTAACAATCACATCTGCTACATCTTGTAGCAAAAACAAACAAGCAATTAGTATGGTATCAAATGTTGATGCTGAAAGTGTAATTGAAAATTCAATTGATGTGCCCCTCGAAAGTAGTGAGGTAAATCAAAACTTAAGTTATGATATTTTAGATAGTTTCAATGATGAAAGCAAAGAGGAACAAACAAAAAATGAAGTAATTGAAGAAAATATATCTAATGAAGAAGTATCATTGGAAATAGTAAAAGAAAATACATCTAATGAAATTGTTAAAACTGAAGATTATCCAATTTCTTTATTAAATGCAAATCTTTATACAATAGATATTAATTACCAAGATGTAATTAGAACTTATTTAGAAACTGATTATAGCGAAAGAGAACAATTAGATTTAAATTACATAAAGGCTTTATATATGCTTTTATATAATACAAATATACCTATGACAAATTATCTAAAAGAATTAAATACAATGGCTATAATGCAACAAATACCAACTTGTGTTCCAGAAGATATTTGGAATAAAGAGTTTGCTAATTTATTAACAAATTTTGATTATGAAAATGAATCATTATTTGAAAAATTTGGCCCACTTGCTTATTATGTTCACGTTCTTAAATGTGAAGAAGAACATAATTTAAATATTTATGGTGGTTATACTTGTCCAAATTTAGATAAAGAATTAAAATTAGAATTAATAAAAGACACTGATTTGAACTGAACTATATTAATTTAGACAGTTTCAAAAGTGTCTTTTTTTAATCTTCTTTTTGATTAACTTCCATAATAACTGGTAATATTATTGGCCTTCTTCTTGTAAGTTCATTAATATATGGAAGTAATTCTAAAATAATTTGATTTTTTAAATCTGTATAATTATATATAGAAGTTTTCAAGAAATTATTAACAATGTCACTTATTTTATGTTCTATTTTATTCATTAATTCTTGATTTTCATTTACTAAGACAAATCCTCTTGCAGTAACATTAGGTTTAATTAATAATTTTCTTGATAAAGTATTTATATTTAAAATAGTAATAAGTATACCATCTTGACTCATAAGTTTACGATCTTTTATAACAACACTGCCAACATCACCAACTCTTGAGCCATCAACATAAACATCGCCAGCAGTAATAGTACCTCCTCTTGAAACTATACCATCTTTAAGAAGTATCACATCACCATTACTACAAATAAAAGTATTTTCTTCTGGAATATCACACATTTTTGCAATATTAGCATGTTGTTTTAACATTCTAAATTCTCCATGCATTGGCATAAAATATTTTGGCTTTATTATTCTTAACATCCATTTTAATTCTTCTAATTTTGCATGCCCTGATGTATGAATATCACTAAACTCAGTATTTGTAAAAACTTTAACTCCTTTTAAACATAATTTATTGATAATTCTATTAATACTTTCACTATTTCCAGGAATTGGACTAGAAGAAAATATTACTAAATCATCTGGTAAAAGAGATATTTGTTTATGAGAACCATTAGCAATTCTTGATAAAGCCGCAAGAGGCTCTCCTTGGGAACCAGTACATAAAATACATATTTCATTTCTCTTCAATTTCTTTGCTTCTTTACTATCAATAAAAATTGATTTATCACTAATTAAATTATTGTTAAGGGCAAGTTCAATTGAAGCTTCCATACTTCTTCCAAATACTATTATTTTTCTATTATATTTTTTACAAGTTTCTACTATATGTTTAATTCGGAATATATTAGATGCAAATGTTGCAATTATTACTCTTCCAATATGTCTACTTATAATATCATTTAAAGTTCCATCAACAACAGATTCAGAATTAGAAAAACCAGTTGATAAAGCATTAGTGGAGTCACTTAATAAAAGTGTTACTCCCTTACTTCCTAAATAAGCCATTTTATGAATATCAGCCATTGGTCCAATTGGAGTTAAATCGAATTTAAAATCTCCTGTTTCAAATATAACCCCGTTTGGAGTATGAATAACTATAGCAAAACTATCAGGAATAGAGTGAGTAGTATTTACAAATTCAATTTTAAAATGCTTAGTATTTACTACTAAATCTTTATCAATAACTTCAATATTTTTATAATTAATACCTCTTTCTTCTAACTTTTTATTAATTAAATCTTTTGCAATTTTTGGGGCATAAATAATTGGTATATTTACTTGATTAAGTAAAAAAGGTATTCCTCCAATATGGTCTTCATGTCCATGAGTTATAAATAAACCTTTAATTTTTTCTTCATTTTGTTTTAAATAGGTAACATCTTGAATAACATAATCAACCCCTAAAAGGCCTATTTCTGGAAACATAACTCCGGCATCAATTACGATAATTTCATCATTATGGGTAATAACATACATGTTTTTCCCAACTTCGCCAAGACCACCTAAAGCGACAATACTAGTCGCATTGTTTTCTTTCATAATTTCCCTCTTTCTTAAAATAAAAGTTCTAAAACTATTAATGATTATACCAAAAAAATAAGTAGTTGTAAACAAACTTGTAAAAATAGTTTAAAATAGTTGTAAAGTTTGATATTATTAAAGGGGTGAAATAATATGGGATTATTTGATAAGTTAAAAAATATTGTAGCCAAAAAATCTGCGGTTTTAGATAAAAATGAAAAAGAAGAAATTATAAATTATGAAAAGGGTTTAAAAAAGACAAGAGAAGAATTTGTTTCTAAATTAAATATTTTAGGATTTAAATATACTAAAGTAAGTGAAGAATATTTTGAAGAATTAGAAAATATTTTAATTATGGCTGATATTGGGGTTAATACAGTCATGAAATTTATGGATAAATTAAGAAAAAGAGTAAAAGAAGAAAATATTACTGATACAGAATATTTAAAAGAAGTTATTGTCGATGAACTTTTAATAATTTATGTTGAAGGGGAAAGTTTATCTGATAAAATTAAGATAAATGAAAATGGACCAACAGTTATTTTAATGGTTGGAGTTAATGGTGTTGGTAAAACTACCACTATTGCTAAACTTGCTTATAAATATAAAAGTGAAGATAAAAGTGTTATGCTTATTGCTGGTGATACTTTTAGAGCTGGGGCTAGTGAACAATTAAAAATATGGGCAGATAAAACCGATTCTTTATTTTATGGCAAAAGTGAGAGTGATGCTGCGAGTGTTATATATGATGGCCTTTTATTAGCCAAAGAAAAAAATGTTGATATAGTTTTAATTGATACAGCGGGTAGATTACAAAATAAAGTCAATTTAATGAAAGAATTAGAAAAGATAAATAAAGTAATTGGAACTCATATAGAAGGTGCTCCCCATGAAACTCTTTTAGTAATTGATGCCCAAACTGGCCAAAATGGAATTATGCAAGCAAAGGCTTTTAAGGAAATTACAAATATTACGGGTATTGTTTTAACTAAATTAGATGGAACTGCTAAAGGGGGAATAGTTCTTGCTATTAAAGAAGAAGTTAATTTACCGGTAAAATTTATTGGTTTAGGAGAAAAAATGACTGATTTAAAACCATTTGATATTGAAAATTATATTTATGGTTTATTTAAGGATATGATTTAATGGAAAAGTTTATTTATTATAATGAATTATATTTAATTTATAAAGATTTAATTAAGAATAAAAGTATTCTAATATTTGATTTATATTATGGAGATAATTTAACTATGCAAGAAATTGCTAATATGAAAAATATATCTAAAAGTAGAGTAGGAAGTATTATTAAAAATATTCAAAATAAATTAGATTTTTATGAAAGTACTCTACATATATATGAAAATAATAAAAGATTAAATAAATTATTAGAAGTTAATAATATAAGTGCAATAAAAAAAGAAATAAAATTAATAATTAAAGGAGAATAATTATGTTTGAATATATGGGTGATAGAATCAGTAGTGCTATTAAAAATATAAGAGGTATGGGAAAAATTACGGAAAGTAATATTAATGAAGCCATGCGAGAAATTAGACTTGCTCTACTTGAAGCCGATGTTAACTATAGTGTTGTTAAAGAATTTACTAGTAAAGTTAAAGAGAAGGCTTTAGGCCAAAATGTGGAAAATAGTTTAAAGCCAGATGAATTATTTATTAAAATTGTTAAAGATGAATTAGTTGAATTATTAGGGCGTGAATATGTACCAATATCTACTAAAAATAATTTTGAAGTTATTATGCTTTGCGGACTTCAAGGTAGTGGTAAAACAACAACTGCGGGAAAACTTGCTAATATGTTAAGAAAAAAATACAATAGAAAACCTCTTTTAGTAGCGGGAGATATTTATAGACCTGCTGCAATAGAGCAATTAAAACAAATTGGCTCTTCTTTAAATATTCCGGTTTTTAGTGAAGATAAAAAAGTTTTAGAAATTGTTACTGATGCCATAAATTATGCTAAAGAAGAAAAATTAGATTATGTTATTATCGATACTGCTGGGCGACTTCAAATTGATGAAGTTTTAATGGAAGAATTAAAAGAAATCGAGAAAAATGTTAATTTAAGTGAAGTTATTTTAGTAATTGATGCCATGATGGGACAAGATGCAATAAATGTTATTAATGGATTTAATGATTCTTTAAATGTAACTGGGTGTATTTTAACAAAAATGGACGGTGATACAAAAGGTGGGGTAGCACTATCTTTAAGACATTTAACAAATATTCCAATTAAATTTTTAGGAACATCTGAGAAAATGGACGGCTTAAATGAATTTTATCCAGAGAGAATGGCGAAAAGGATTCTCGATATGGGAGATATTTTATCAATTGCGGAAAAAGTTGAAGATGTAATTAGTGAAGATGATGCGAAAAAACAAGCCGAAAAAATGAAAAAAGGGACATTTGATTTAGAAGATTTCTTACAAACTTTTAAACAAATAAAAAAATTAGGCCCCCTAGAAAATATTTTGAAAATGTTACCTGGTGCAAGAAATATGGGGATTAATAATATAAATATTGATCCTAAAGATATGGCTCATATTGAAGCAATAATTTTATCTATGACTCCATATGAAAGAAGACACCCAGAGATTTTAAAAGCAAGTAGAAAACAAAGAATTGCTAAAGGTAGTGGAAGAAGTGTTGAAGAAGTAAACAGATTACTTAAACAATTTGACACTATGAAAGAATTAATGAAACAAATGAATAGTGGTAAATTTAAAATGCCATTTTAATTAAATTAATGTTCCTTTTTAAATGAAAAATATAAAAAAATCATTTAGAAAGGAACATTTCTTATATAATAGGTTTACACTTAGTAAATTTTTTTTGACATACTTTACTATATATATGATATAATTTTCTAAAGCAATAAATTTAGAAAGGTAGTATTTTGTTGCTAGCGCATGGACCAGTTTGGTTGACGAGGTTGATAGTTATCGATTTATCAGCGGGTGCTATCACGGATTAATAATTCGTTAGATATACTTTAAAAAACAAAATCAATATTGTAACAAAGGGTATATCAATATTTACAAAGGAGAATTTTTTATGTGTGGAATTGTTGGCTACGTAGGTAAAGAAAAAGCCTTACCGCGTATTTTAAGTGGCCTTAAATTTTTAGAATATAGGGGTTATGATTCAGCCGGAGTGGCTTATATATTAAATGAAAAAGTTAATATTACTAAAAGAGTAGGAAGAATAAAAGAATTAGAAAGTAGTGTTGACTATAACTTAGATACATATATTGGTATTGGTCATACAAGATGGGCAACTCATGGAGTCCCAAGTGAAATAAATTCACACCCTCATCAAGTAGGTAAATTTACTGTTGTTCATAATGGTATTATTGAAAATTATTTAGAAATTAAAGAAAAATTAATTAAAGAAGGTGTTAATTTTATATCAGAAACTGATACAGAAGTAATTCCGGCTTTACTAGATTATAATTATAAAAAAGAAAAAGATATATTAAAAACTATAAAGAAAACTTTATCTAGTTTAGAAGGAAGTTATGCCTTAGGAATAATTTGTAGTGATGATTTAGATAACATATATGCAGCAAGATGTGGAAGTCCGCTAATTATTGCCAAAGAAGATAATGGTAATTTTATTGCTAGTGATGTTCCTGCCATACTTAGTTATACTAATAAATACATTTTATTAGAAGAAGGTGAAATTGCTAAAATAAGTAAAGATAATATCTCTGTATATGATAATGAATTAAATAAAATTATTCCGAAAGAAAATATATTTGAAGGAACAGAAGATGCAGCCATGTTAAATGGTTATGAACATTATATGTTAAAAGAAATTCATGAAGAAGAAAAAGTTTATTTAGATACTTTAAATTATTATGTCGAAAATAATAAATTTAAAAATACAATGTTAGAATTTAAAGATTATAAACATATTCATATAGTGGCTTGTGGAAGTGCTTATTATGTTGGTAATATTGGTAAAAGTTTAATTGAAGAATACGCTAATATTCCAGTAGATGTAGAAGTTGCAAGTGAATACAGATATAAGAAAAATTTCTATGATAAAGATACTTTAGTTATAATTATTAGTCAGTCTGGAGAAACTGCCGATAGTCTTGCGGCTTTAAGAAAAGCCAAAGAAGATGGTATTGATACTTTAGCAATTGTAAATGTTTTTGGTTCTTCCATAGCAAGAGAGGCTTTATATACTTTATATGTTAAAGCCGGTCCAGAAATTGCCGTAGCAACTACAAAAGCCTTTTTAGCCCAAACAACTCTTTTAACATTACTTGCAGTTAGACTTTCGAAAAAAGAAGAATTATTAAAAGAATTTGTGGGATTAGAAAAGAGTATTAATGAATTATTAAATAAAGATTATTTAGAATATGCTAAATATATTTATAAACACAATGATACTTTCTTTATTGGTCGTTTAGTAGATTATGCTTTATGTTTAGAAGGAAGTCTAAAATTAAAAGAAACTTCTTATATTAATTCAGTAGCATTTCAAGCCGGAGAATTAAAACATGGTACTATTTCTTTAATTACAGATGGTACTCCAGTTATAAGTATTTGTACTGATGATTTAGTTCGTAGTAAAACAATTAGTAATATTAAAGAAGTTAAGGCTAGAAATGCCTATGTAATTTTTATAACTAATGAATTTATAGAATCTGACTTCTATGATAAAATTATTGTTATACCAAAAGTATCAAAATTAGTTAGTCCAATTATAAGTGTTATACCTCTTCAATTAATAAGTTATGAAGTTGCTAAATTAAGAGGTTGTGATATTGATAAACCTAGAAATTTAGCCAAAAGTGTAACAGTCGAATAAGTCCTTAATGGACTTTTTCTTATGAAATAATTTTTTATACTTTCTGTAGAGGTATTTATTGTGAATATAATATAAAGTTTTACACTATCTTCAACCTAATCATATAGTATTTTAATCAAATTTATGGTATCATGAATATGTCAAGAGAAATTGGCATAAAATAAAAAAGGGAGCATTCAGTTTTGTTTCGTTGAATGTCTACCAAAAATTAGTGGTGACATTTAAGTCACTTAGACTTAAGTGTTATTTTTTTTGCCCTTTACATACTCCCAATTTTTTATCATATCTATTCCATTTAAATATTTAAGCGAATATTATTTCATTATTTGCAAAACCCTTAAATTTAATATATAATTTAGTTGGTGATTATTTATGCAAATTGATAAGGTAAATGAGCCGATTATTGCGATAAGAATTAGTCAATACCCAAGTGATGAAAAGTGTGAGTTTTTATTACTCGGAAGAAGTAATGTGGGAAAAAGCAGTTTTATCAACACTTTAATTGAAAGAAAAAACTTTGCCCGTACATCTTCAAAACCAGGAAAAACCCAAACACTAAATTTTTATCAAGTAAATGATACTTTTTATTTAGTTGATGTCCCAGGGTATGGCTATGCTAGTGTATCAAAAGATATGCAAAAAAAGTTTGGTATCATGATAGAAGAATATATTAAATCAAGAGAGAATTTAAAACATGTTTTTTTACTTGTTGATTATCGCCATAAACCAACAGATGATGACATACTAATGTATAATTTCTTAAAGTATTACAATTTAAATATAACAATAGTAGCAACCAAGTATGATAAGATTACAAAAAATGGTCGAGTTAAGCAAGATAAATTAATCAAAGATGCTTTAAAATTAGAAGGAGAAAATAGTTTTATACCATTTTCGACTGTTACTAAAAAAGGCCGTTTAGAAATATTAGAAATTATTAATAGTTATTTAGAAAAATAGGAAGGAAATATTATGAAGAATAGAAATGGGTTTACTTTAGTAGAGTTATTAATAGTTATTGTTATCTTAGGCATTATTGTAACAATAGCAGTTCCATCAATTGCCGGTATTACAAATATGATTAATCAAAACATGTTAGAGAAAAAAGCCGAGATTATAGAAGAAGCCGCGACTCTTTTAGGCCAAGATATAAAGGGTTCAATAATGGCAAGTAATCTTACATATAATGGTAGTCCTTGTCGAAATTTTATAGTTAGTGATTTAGTACCAACTTATTTAGATAAAGATAACGATAATACTTGTTTAAATAGTGAATCTACTAGTGAAATTGGTTGTATTGTAAATCCAGCCGATAGTAATAAATATATGGATCAAATGAAAGTTATAATATATTATAAAAATAAAAGAATACATGCTAAAGTAGATATAAATAATGAACTTAGTTGTAGTTAGGGGGTAATTATGAAAACAGTTTGTTTAATTGGCAAACCAAATGTTGGAAAAAGTAGTATTTTTAACAGATTAATTAAAGAAAAGAAATCAATTATTTTAAGTGAGCCAGGTATTACTAGAGATAGAGTATATGGAATAGTTAAATATAAGAATAAAGAATTTAGTTTAATAGATACTGGGGGAATACATGGTAATGAAGATAATTTTAATAAAGATATTTTAATGCAAGCAACACTTGCAATAGAAGAAGCAGATATTATTTTATTTGTAGTAGATGGACTTACTGATGTATCAAGTGAAGATAAAAAAATAAGAGATATGTTAAAGAAGACTAATAAAGAAGTAATAGTATTAGTTAATAAAATAGATAATGATAAAAGAGTTAATAATATATATGCTTATTATGAATTAGGATTTAATAAAGTAATGGGAGTATCTGCAGAACATAATTTAGGTTTTAAAGAATTATTAGAGTATTTAACAAAAGATATAGAAGAATTAGATAGTAGGGAAGATAATATTTTAAAATTTTGTTTTATTGGAAGACCTAATGTTGGTAAGAGTTCTTTAATTAATGCCTTATTAAATGAAGAAAGAGTAATAGTTAGTGATGTATCTGGAACTACTAGAGATGCTGTAGATACTTTATTTAAGTATGATGGTAAAGAATATATAGTAGTAGATACAGCCGGTATGAGAAAAAAAGGGCGTATTTATGAAAGTGTTGAGAGATATAGTTTATTAAGAAGTTTAAAAGCAATTAATGAAAGTGATGTTTGTGTTCTTGTTATTGATGGGGAAGTTGGTATTATAGAACATGATAAACATATATTATCTTATGCCCTAGAGAGTGGGAAAGGAATAGTTATTGCTGTTAATAAATGGGACACTATGAAAAATCCAAATGAAGATATTAAAAGATGGAAAATGGAATTAGAAGTTTATTTTAAATTTGTTCCTTTTATTAATTTTGTCTTTGTATCTGCAAAAACTAAGAAAAGAATACATACATTAATGCCAGAAATATTAAAGGCCTATGAAAATAATCAAAAAGTAATTAAGACTAGTTTACTTAATGATGTTATTACAGATGCTGTTAATATGCATGAGCCACCTTCTTATAAGGGTAAGAGATTAAAGATATATTTTGTTAGTCAAACTGGTAGTAGACCTCCTAAATTTACATTTAATGTCAATAATAAAAAATTAATTCATTTTAGTTATGAAAGATATTTAGAAAATAAATTAAGAGAGGCTTTCGACTTAGTGGGAACACCAATTATCTTACAATTTAAAAATAAGAGTGATAATTAAAATTACTTTTATTTTTTTTATAATTTTTTTTAATTTGTCAAAATATAAAAAAAATATCACAAAATCTTCATAAAATATATTGACACCTTTCTTATAATTTTGTAAAATTATTTTAGAAATATAGAAGATAGTATTTCGGAATGTGTAATTGAGAGGAGGGAAATAATGGATAAGAAGAACACAATGTTATTAACAGTTATCGCTGTTGCTACATTATTAGTTGCTGTAGTTGGTGCTACATTTGCATACTTCACTGCAAGTAATACAAATAGTACAACTAATACAACTACAACAGTTACTACTGAACAAGTTGGTGCTGTTACATTAGCAGGTGGTAAAACTTTATATCTTGCTTTAAGTGCTGCTGATATGGCTCAAACTGCTGCAAATACAACATATTATTCATCTGATACTGCATCAAGTCGTAACACTTCAGCAACACCATATGACATTGCTACTGCAAATGTTTCTGGTGGTGCTAGTGGAACTGCTTACAATTGTACATTTACTTTAACTGCTACAATTGATGGTGATATGGCTGCTTTACTTTCTGCTGACGATGCTAAATTAGTATTAAGCGGAGCAACAACTCAAACTTTAGACCTTGCTACAGATTTTTCTGATAATACTTGGTCTACAGAAGTTACTATGAGTGGTTTAACTAGCAAAGCATCTCAAAAAGTTTCTGGTTATGTATCATTTACTAACAGAAATGCTAACCAAGATACTTTACAAAACAAAACTTTAACAGTTACACTTGCAAGTACTGACTTTAATTGTACAGTTGCTGGTGCATAGTAGTATCTAGTCCATTATTTGAGACTTAGTTCTCACTTAAAAAGAAGAAGTATTATCTTCTTTTTTTTGTTATGGAATATATTGCACCTTCAATATATAAATAACTTGAAATAAATATAATATTATTTATGAATTTGCAAAAAATATTCAAATATAGCAAAAATAATGTTGATTTTATTGTATATTAGTAAATAATATTGGTAGGAGTTGAGGAAAATGCTTATAGAGTTTAGTGTTAAAAATTTTTTATCATTTAAAAATAAAGTAACCTTATCAATGGAAAAAGGTAGTGGGGAAGAAAATTTAGATAATATAGTATCTAATAATAATCTGAAATTACTTAAAATAGCGGCAATTTATGGTGCCAATGCGTCTGGTAAATCAAATATAATAAGGGCTTTAACTAGTGCTATTTTAATGGTAAGAAATTCTAGTTTTATTCCTATTGGGGTTAAATGGGATTTTATAAAGCCATTTTTATTTGATAAAGATAGTAAGAATAAACCTAGTGAATTTGAATTTATTTTTATTACTAATAATATTAAATATCGTTATTATTTTAGTGCTGATGAAAGTAAAATATATTCAGAAGTTTTAGATGCTTATTATAGTCAAAAACCTACTAATATTTTTAGAAGAACAGATACAAATGTTTATGAATTTAATAATGATAAAAATAAAATAGAAGCACTTTCTTTAAATAATACTGATAATAAATTATTTTTAGCGACTGCTACTACATGGAATTATGACAAAACAAAAGATGCTTATTTATGGTTTGTTAATTCCATAGATACATTTAATTCTTTTGATAATATAAATGATAAAGATTTATTAGGGCTTGTAAGTGGGGAAAATAATTTAAAAGAATTTACTTTGAAATTATTAAAAGAAGCCGATATACTTATTAAAGATATAAGTGTAGATTATGAAGAGAAAGAAATGGTTAAATTAGAACATGAAGTTTTAGATAAAAATAATAATAAATCGACTTATAAATTAAATTTTATTGAAGAGTCATCTGGAACCAAAGTGTTATTTACTTTTGCCCCATTTTTAAAGAAGGCTTTTGAAACAACTAAAGTTATAGTGGTAGATGAATTAGAAAAAAGTTTACACCTAACTTTAGTAGAATTTATAGTTAAATTATTTAATAATAAAGAAATTAATAAAGCAAATAGTCAATTAATATTTACAACTCATGATACTAATTTATTAAATTTAGAATTATTAAGAAGAGATCAAATATGGTTTGTAGAAAAAGATTTTAAAAATGGAATTTCTGATTTATATTCACTTGATTCTTTTTCTGTTAGAAAAAATGAAAATATTCAAAAAGGTTATTTAAATGGCCGTTATGGAGCAATACCATTTATTAGAGATATAGAAGACAACATGTTTAATAATTTAAAATAAAATAAAACTCTATCAATAATAGAATTTTTAAAACATAGCCTAGTGTATTTACCTATACAATAATTTATAAAAAACATTTAATATACTAGGGTGTTATGTTTAATGTTTAATTGGTATTTAGAATTATCTATTTATTCACAAGTAATAATTGCTTCCTTATTTACATGGGGTATTACTTCTTTAGGGGCATCAATAGTTTTCTTTTTTAAAAAAGTTAATCAAAATATATTAGATGCTATGCTCGGATTATCTGGAGGAGTTATGATAGCGGCATCATTTTTTTCTCTTTTAAATCCAGCGATAGAAGGAGCCACTAATTTAGGTATGATACCTTGGGTAGTTGTTTCCATTGGCTTTTTATGTGGTGGTTTATTTCTAATATTAGGAGATAGTTTATTTTCTAAAATTCTTAATAAAAGACAAGTAAATAATGTAAGTAGTATTAAAAGAAGTTTAATGTTAATATTTTCCATAACTATGCATAATATTCCAGAAGGTTTGGCTATTGGAGTAGCGTTTGGGTCAATAAGTAGTGGTGGTAGTACTCTTATGGGAGCACTTATGTTAGCAATAGGTATAGGTATTCAAAATTTTCCTGAAGGTTGTGCAGTTAGTCTTCCTTTAAGAAGAGAAAAAATTAGTCGGAAAAAATCATTTTTCCTTGGTGTATTAAGTGGTATAGTTGAACCAATATCGGCTTTAGTAGGTTGTATTTTAGTAATGTATGTGGAAAAAATATTACCATTTTTACTAGCCTTTGCGGCCGGTTGTATGATATATGTTGTAGTTAGTGAATTAATACCAGAAAGTCAAAATAATAAATATAAAAGATTAATGTCTTTATTTACTATAATTGGTTTTGTAATAATGATGTTATTAGATATTAGTTTAGGTTAATTCCAAGTTCTTTGGAATTTTTTTATTGTAATAAATACTTAAATAAGATAAAATTATAATAGGTGAACGTAATGAATAAAGGGTTTACATTAGTTGAATTATTAGCAGCGATAGTTATATTGAGTTTAATAGTTTTAATCGCTGTTCCTAGTTATAATAGAATAAGTGATGCGATTAATAGTAATCATCGTAAAAATTTAATAAGTGATATTGAAATATCGGCATCTAAGTATGCATTTGATACTAGTAAAACTATGATATTTGTTGATGAATTAGTAACTGAAGGTTATATTGAAAGTGATGAAGAGGGAAATATTATAGACCCAGTAAATAATGGCAGATTAAATTGTTATATAGTGGAAATGAATAAACAAGGGGATTATTATAATGCTAAATTTATTGATGGCAAAAATTATGATAATAATGGGGTATGTGATTTAAGTAAATTACAAGAGAGTAGTGAAAATGTTAATATTGAAGTATTAAATGGAAGTGAATTTGTAAGTGATACATCTATTTGGCTTACTGGTAGTCTTAGTTTAAGAGCGACAAGTAATACTTTAGCAATAGACTGCACTAATAATCGTTGTAGTTGGACTAGTAGTAGTGGTGCAAGTTATACAGGAACTGATAATGTTATATTAGATAATATTAGTACTATATTAGAAACTAAATATACTTTTCAATATACAATATATGATGATAATACAAGTGAAATTAAAAGATATAATCAAAGTGTTAATTTAAAGATAGATAATGAGTCTCCTGTAATATATGAAAATGAAATAAATGTTACTAATCGTTTTGTTTATACAAGTAGTAAAAATGTTACAATATCAGCAAGTGATGGCAAAGGATCTGGTATTAGTGGCTATTATTTAGGGCTTTATACGGGAGAAAGTTGTAATAGTAGTAATATAGAAAGTAAATATCAAACAAGTAATAAATTTACAATTAGTAGTAATGGTACTTATCAAATATGTGTTAAAGATAATGTAGGAAATGTTAGTAGTTATAATAGTTTAAAAATTAATTATATTTCTTAATGTAAATTAAGTTTTGAGAATTGACATTAAGACTTAATTATTGTAAGATTATTTTAAGGATAGAGGTGAATAATTAATGAAAATTTTAAAAAATAAAAAAGGTTTTACATTAATCGAATTATTAGCAGTTATTGCGATACTTGCAATAGTATCAGTTATTGCAACAAGGACAGTATTTCCATATATGGCAAATGCAAGAAAAGATGCTTTTGCAACTGAAGCTAATGAAATTATTGGAGTTACATCTGATGCGATGAGTTTAATTTCTTTAGGAGAAATAAGAGATAATTATACTATTGAACCAACTGGAACTTATTGTTTTACTTTAGAAAACTTAAGAAATTTGGGTTTACTAGTAAAAGAAGATGAAGATTATGTAGGAACTGTTACCGTTACTGTAAATGGCAATGCTTATAGTTATGCAATATCAATGTCTAATGGAACTTATAATGTTGATAAAAGTGGTCAAATAAATGCTGATACAGATGTAAATGAAGGTGCTGGCGAAGATATTAAAACAGCATGTACTACTTCATAAGTAACAGGTTAAAGAGTGAAAAAATGAAAAATAATAAAGGTTTTACATTAATCGAATTATTAGCGGTTATTGCAATACTTGCTGTAGTATCAGTTATTGCTACAAGAACAGTACTACCTTATATGTCTGGTGCAAGAGAAGATGCATTTCGTATTGAAGCAAATACTGCTTTAGATAGTGCAAGAGACTACTTAGATTTATATAATTTAGGAGAACTAGATATTACTAATGATACTGAAAGTTGTAAAAACGGAAACACAGTATGTTTATCAATTGCCAAATTAATTGATGCTGGTCTATATAACGCTGATAAATCCACTTTTACTGGTAAGGTTATGATAGATATAACTAATGCAAATATTCCAACATACAAGTTATATTTTAAAAAGAATAATGAATTTAATATTGATGGGGGAACTGAAACTGATTATATTGATAACGGGACAGTTAATTCTGGTACTTGGGCTAGTAATGATGGCCAAGCGGTTTGTAGTTGTAGTTAAGGGAACTAATTTACTTAGTTCTTTTTTTATGAGATAATCAGTACAAGGAAGTGATAGTTTGATAATTGGAAGTCATGTTAGTTTTGGCAAAGAGCAAATATATAATGCTACAAAAGAGGCAATATCTTATGGAGCAAATACATTTATGATATATACTGGTGCTCCCCAAAATACTGTACGTAGTGAAATAAATATTGAATATTTAAATAAAGCAAAAGAGTTAATGAAAGAAAATAATATTGATATTAATAATGTTATTGCTCATGCTCCTTATATAATTAATTTAGCCAATAAAAGTAAAATAGAGTCTTGGTATTTTTCAATTAATTTTTTAAAAAAAGAAATTAAAAGATGTGAAGTACTGGGAATTAAATATATTGTATTGCACCCTGGAAGTCATGTTAGTCATACTAAGGAAGAAGGTATTCAAAATATAATTGATGCCCTAAATTTAGTTATAAGTGATAATGATAAATGTATGATTTTACTAGAAACTATGGCTGGTAAAGGTAGTGAAGTAGGAAGTAATATATTAGAGTTAAAAGAAATAATTGAGGGACTTAAAATAAAAAATATTGGAATATGTTTAGATACATGTCATTTAAATGACTCTGGCATAGATATTGCCAATTTTGATAATTATTTAGAAGAGTTTGATAAGATAATTGGTATAGATAAAATAAAATGTGTACATGTAAATGATAGTAAAAATGCAATTTCTTCTCATAAAGATAGACATGAAAATATTGGCTATGGAACAATTGGATTTACAAATTTAATAAATGTTATAAATAATCCCAAATTAAAAGATATTCCTAAAATATTAGAAACACCTTATGTAAGTAGTAAAGACAAAGATAAAGATATGCCACCATATAAATTAGAAATAGAAATGATTAGAAATAATAAATTTAATCCTAATTTGAAAGAAGATTTAATCAAACTTTATAAGTAACGAAAGTACATTTTTGAGTATTCATTAAATATTTTTTCAATTTTTAGAAAGTTTTCTTCACTAAATTCTTGTCTGTAAAGATTTAAATTTAAAAGGGCAGGATTACCTAATACTTCTTTATAATTCTTTTTTATAAATTCATAAATAAAATTTAATTCGTGTTCATTTAGTTGAACACCTTTTTTTATGGCAAAATTATTAATATCTTCTTTAGTCATTTTTAAAATAAATTTTTCAATAATATTATACATGTAGGTCACCTATTATAATGTATGTTTAAATTTAAAAATGAATACATAAACTTAAATTATTCATAATAATAATGATGGGTATGAAGAAGTATTTAATAAGTATAATAATTATATTTAGTATTATTTTTATAAGAGTATTTTATTTATGGCAAATTAAAGGAAATTATTATCAAGAACTATTAGATAAGAAAACTAATAATTATATCTATGGAAGTAGTGCGCCAAGAGGAAGAATATTAGATAGAAATGGGAAAGTTTTAGTAGATAATATTGGGGTTAATTCTATTTATTATACAAAGTTAAAAGGGATTAGTAAAAAAATGGAATTAGAAATTGCTGGTACTTTAGCAAATATATTAAGTGATATAAAAATTAATGAAGAATCTCTAAAAGATTACTGGTTAATTATAAATAATAATGGGGAAGATTTAATAAGAGAAGAAGAAAAAGAATTATATGAATTAAGAAAGTTAAGTAGTAGTGATATAAAAAGGTTAAAATATGAAAGAATTACTGATGAATTACTAAGTGAATTAAGTGAAGAAGAAAAAGTAATATCTACTATTTATTATTTAATGAATAAAGGTTTTAGTTATGAAAAGAAATTAATTAAAAAGGGAGTAAGTGATGAAGAATTTAGTAAAATAATAGATAGTAATTTACCGGGGATTACAACAGAAATAACTTGGGAAAGAATATATAATTATGAAGACACTTTAAAAGATATATTTGGTTCAGTAGGTAGTATTCCTGTGAATTTAAAAGAGGAATATTTAAAGTTAGGTTATAGTCTTAATGATATAGTAGGTATTTCCTATTTAGAAAAAGAATATGAAGAATATTTAAAGGGAGAAAAAGATTATTATAAAGTTAATAGTGATAATACACTTTCTTTAGTAAAGTCAGGGAAAAGAGGAAGTGATTTAGTATTAAGTATCGATATTGATATTCAAATGTATTTAGAAAGTGTTATAGAAAGTAATATATTAAAAGCCAAAAATTATAAAAATACTAATTATTTTAGTGAAAGTTATAGTATAGTGGGTAATCCTTTAACGGGAGAAATACTTGCTTTATCGGGAAGAAAATTAATAGATGAGGAAAATAAAATATTTAAAAATGTTAATACTAATTTAATTAATACATCATATACAGTAGGGTCTGTTGTTAAAATGGCTACTATTTCGACTGGCTATAAATATAATGTAATAGATATTGGCACTACTTTTCAAGATAGTTGTATTAAATTATATCAAGTACCAATTAAGTGTAGTTATAAAAGTTTAGGTAGAGTATCTGATATGGAAGCAATTAGTAAAAGTAGTAATTATTACCAATTTAAAATAGCCTTAGGCCTAACTAATAATGAATATAAATATAATATGAAATTAGATGTTAGTGAAAGTGATTTTAATAAATTTAGAGGTGTTTTTTCAGAATACGGATTAGGGGTACTTACTGGTATTGATTTACCTAATGAAAGTATTGGCATAATAGGGAGTACTTATAGTAGTGATTTATTACTTAATTTAAGTATTGGTCAATATGATACATATACTCCGATTGAATTATTTCAATATGTTAATACAATAGGTAGTATGGGTAGTAAGAAAAGTCCTAGTTTAATGAAGAAAATTATTAATAGTGAGAAAGAAGTAATACTTGAAAATAAATATGAAGAAGTAAGTAAAGTTAATTTAGAAAGTAAATATTTAGAAAGAATTAAAGAAGCAATGCATAATGCCACGACTAGTGGGACAGCAAGAAATTATATTAGTAAAGAATATATACCGGCTGGAAAGACTGGGACAAGCGAAACATTTATTGATACTAATAATGATGGCATAGTAGATACAAAGACTACATCAATTGCCTTTGTTGGTTTTGCTCCATACGATAATCCCAAGTATAGCATAGTAGTTTTAGCCCCTCATATTTATGAAGATAAAGACTATGAATATAGTAAAGTTTATATAACTAGGTATATTTCTCGCGATATAACGAACTTTTTGTTTGAAAAAGAATAAAAGTTTGATATAATATTGAGGTATTGAGTGAGGAGGATTTTAGATGGCTAAAAATGAAAATCGTAATTTTGTTAATATGAGATGTACTGTCTGTGGTAGTGAATTACGTCCAACTAGCAAAAATAAAAAAAATAATCCTGAACGTTTAGAATTAAAAAAATATTGTCCTAAATGTCGTCAAAGTGTTATCGCAAAAGAAAAGAAATAAAAATATAGTGTAAGTAGGAGGTAAAATAAATGAATATTAATATTAATGAAATTAAAAATGGAATGACTGTTATTATTGAAGGTAATTTATGTTTAATTCAAGAATTTCAACATGTCAAACCTGGTAAAGGTCCTGCTTTTGTTAGAATAAAATTAAAAAATTTAAGAACAGGTTCAATTGTGGAACAAACATTTAATACAAACATTAAAATAATGAAAGCCCATGTTGATAAAGTAAATGCTCAATTTATATTTAAGAGTGGCGATAATTTTGTCTTTATGAATAAAGAAACTTATGAACAAGTTGAAGTTCCTAGTGATGTTTTAGGAGATAATGCTTTATTTATCAAAGATGGAATAGACATTACTATTGATTTTTATGAAGGTGAAATTATTGGTATTACTCTTCCTGAAAAAGTTAGTTATAAAGTTGTAGAAACTACTGATGCCGTTAAAGGTAATACTGCTACTAATGCTGGAAAAGATGCTAAATTAGAAACAGGCTTAGTAATTAAAGTACCTTTATTTATTGGTGAAGGGGAAGAAATAATTGTATCTACTCGCGATGGTAAATATTCTAGTAGAGCATAAGGTAACTTAATGGTTATCTTTTTTATTTTTCTAAAATTAATATAAATAGATATTTTATAAATTAATAATTAATGATATAATTAAAGAAAAGTAAGGAGTGAATAAAATGGGTATTGAAAAATTTTTTCCTAATGAGTCACCAGTAGACATAATTTTTGACCCTGTTCCTTCTTACAGTGGTGACTGGTTATTTACAGTGCCTAATTTACTTAAAAATGCCAAAGTTGTCGATAAAAAGAATTTATTTCAAGAGTTTTATCAAAAAACTTATCAAAAGCCATTAGAAAATATTTTTCAAACACCAAGAATTTTAGATTTACAAGTTGGTTTTATTTCTAGGCCCAATAGTGATAATTTAGGAAGATGTTTAAGATATTCTAAGGTAGATTTCTTTTTAGAATTAACTAGTTATTTAGACCAAAATATTGATAATTACAAACTTAGTAATGAAGAAAGAAGTAAAAGATTAAGAAGTCTTATTAGTAATTTAAAAAAAGATAATGAAACCTTAAATATTGCTTATTCTGAAGCATTAAAAGAGAAGGTTAGAAAAATAAATGATACTCTAGTTAATGGGGTAAGTTCAGAATATTATGAAGCCTTATTACAAGATTATGCTCCATATGAAAAAAAGATAAGTTTTGAAGAATATCTAAAGGCATCTTATGGAATTACGAGTAAATTTCAAATGGGTATGTTAAGACTTAATGATTTTTTTGACCAAAACATCGATTTTCATGAATTATATAATTGTTTTGACTCAGATATATTTTGTTTATTATTTGCTAAAATTATTTACGAAAACAATTTAATTAGAGAACAAGAAACTGGACATTTAGATAATAGTTATGGTTATTTATTTCAATATATGGACGCTTTAAATAAAATGATTAGTGAAAATAAAAAGTATGATCCCAAAATATTATATCAAAAAGAGAAAAGTCGTCGGTATAGTAGATATCAATTTCAACAAGATTTTAAAGAATTAATGGGAAGACACCCGGAGGCTAAACAAATTAAATTACCTGATTTAGGCAATGATGATATTGAAAAGTATAAAGATATTAGTTTAATGGAAAAAATTTCTCTATTATATAGTGATGATGTCAAAGTTAATTGGGAATTTTTAAAAGAGGGAGAGAAAATTAAAAAGGGGGGTAGTGAAAGTAAGAAAACAAGTACTACACCTATAAAAAAAGATATAAATGAATTAGTAAGAGAAACTAATTTACGAATAGGTATTTTAGAAGATTCTGGTTTTATTGGAAGACCTGTAAAAGGATTAAATACATTTAATGGTTATTATGCTTTTATCTATGCCAGTGGAGTTGTTATATTAGAAAAATTTTGGAATAATGAAAGTGAATTAACTCCCGCAGTTGGTAATGCTACTTATGTTATGAATATTGATAATTTTATTGAGTTATCAAAATTAAGTAAGACTGATTTAATAGAATATATGAAAACTTTACCAGAAATTGGGGTTAAAAGAATATTTCATACAACAATTAATAATTGGCAAAAAAATTTATATAAAGAAATAAATGGTTCTTATCGTTTAGAAGATGCAATTGAATTTATTAATGGGTTAAAAGGGGGAAGAACTAATGAACAATAATTTCTATAGTAGATTATTACATATTATTATTGAAGATAAAGAAGGTTTTGATACTTTAGTAGAAGCCGATAATATTTTAGGTCTTAATGTTACTAGTGAAGATATTATTAATTTTTTAGAGTTTGCATCTTCTAGTAACACTTTAAATAATCCCATAATTGGTAATGTAATAATTACTGAAGGAGATATTTTAAGTACTTTAAAAATTATTAATGATTTACAAAGTTATACAGGATTATATAAAATTTATATTAATAATGATAATTTAGGTACTAATACTTATCTTATTAGTAGGGCTAATATGATTTATCAAGAATTAGGATTAGATATAAAATTAGAAATAGATTATAGTGATAATTATAATGCTTTATTAAATGAATTAGTTACAATTGTAGGTAGTGAAGAATTTATATTAGAAACTAATGAAGATTTTCCTAATGCTAATCATATAGTAGTGTAAATAAATGTTAAATATTTAAAAAATGTATACAGAGTTATACATTTTTTTTGATAAAATTATAATTAGGAGAGTGGTTTTATGTTTATTGGAGAAAATCCTATTCATATTAATGCGGAAAAAGGGAGTATTGCTGAAATTGTTTTAATGCCAGGCGATCCTTTAAGGGCTAAATATATTGCCGAAAATTTTTTAACGGAAGCAAAAGAGGTATGTAATTTAAGAAATATGCTTGGGTATACTGGTTTTTATAAAGGGGTAAGAGTATCAGTAATAGGTTCAGGTATGGGTATGCCAAGTATGGGTATATATTCTTGGGAATTATTTTATTATTTTAATGTAAAAAAGATAATTAGAATTGGTACTTGTGGTGTTGTAAGTGAAGAAGTAGAAGTGCCAGAATTAATACTTGCTACTAGTGCTTATAGTGAATCTAATTTTGCTTATACTTTCGATAATTATGATAAACACATAACTTATCCATCAAAAGATTTAAATGAATTAATAATAAAAAAGAGTAAGGAATTAAATTATAAATTACATGTTGGTGATATAACAACAATGGATGTTTTTGGCCCTTACATTGATTATGATAGAGTCTTAAATAGAATTCCAAAAAACTTAAATGTTATTGGGGAAGAAATGGAGGCTTTTGCGCTATTTCATATTGCGAGTCACTTTAAAAGAGAGGCATCTTGTATTCTAACTGCAGTAGATTCAAAGTTTAGCGATGTAGTTTTAAGTGGAGAAGAGAGACAAAATAGTTTAAATGAAATGATTACTTTAGCCCTTGAAGCAATAATTAGTGAATAAAAAGATGGTTTAGTGCCATCTTTATTTATTATATAAATCGATTAATGTTGTAAATATCTTTTCTAACTTTTCTAAATCTTCTTGATTCTTAGATTCACATCTTAATGTAATGTTTGGTCCAGTATTACTACATCTTACATAAGCCCAACTATCTTTAAATTGAATTTTTAACCCGTCAATTTCTATAAATTGATAATTTTTTTCTAAACAATATTTTTTAATATTTTCTATTACTTCATATTTTTTTGTATCAGTTGATAAAAACTTCTTTTCTTCACTATTATAGTAATGAGGAATGGTACTAACAAGTTCACTTAAAGTTTTATCTGTCTTACTTAAAATTTCTATAAGTCTTAAAGAAGAATACATAGCACTTTCTGTATCAAATAAACGGTCATTTAAAGATATGTGGCCAACATATTGAATTCCTAGTGGTAATTTGTTTTCTAAAACTTTTAATCTTGTATAACTAGTACCAGTCCGGCAAATTATAGGAGTACCACCTAGTTTTATAACTTCATCTTTAAAACTATCAGAACATTTTGCATCATATAAGAATTTTTTATTATCAACTTTATCAATAATATTTCTTAAAATAATAATACCATAATCTTCAATAGAAACAATATTTCCTAATTCATCAATTATGCCAATTCTATCACCATCGCCATCAAAGCCAATACCTATATCAGCATTTATTTCTTTAACTTTTTCTTGTAATTGTATTAAATTTTTGGCAATGCTTGGGTCTGGGTGATGACTTGGAAATGTTCCATCACTTTCTTCATTAATTATAGTTAAGTCAATATTAAATTTTGAATATATATCTCTTGCTACTAAAGATGTTACTCCGTTCGCGGGGTCTAATACAACTTTTAATCTTTTTTTTCCAAATTTTATATGTCTAACTATATAATTTATATAATCATCTTTAATATCTTTTTTTTCTAATTTACCATTTCCTTTTTTAAAAATTCCTTTTTTAATATAATTTTTAAAATCTTTAATCATAATACCTCTTGCATTAGAAAATGCATCAAAAGAAAATTTAAAACCATTATCTTCTTTTGGATTATGACTAGCAGTTATCATAATGCCAAATAAATTATTTACATGTCTTACATAATAATGCATCGGAGTAGTAGTAAGTCCATAATCTATAACATTAATACCACTTTCTAGTAAACCTTTTATTAAATTTTCATGGAGCATTTCACTAGATATGCGATTATCATGAGATACAACACATGCCTCTTCATTTAATATTTCTTGTAAAAATGAGCCATAACCTAAACCAATTTTGTAAGCAACTTCTTCATTTATATCTTTAGGTACCACACCTCTTATATCATATTCCCGAAAAATATTATCGTTCATTTAAATCCCTTCCTTATTATATAAGTTTATCATAAAATATAAGAAATTGATATAGAAACAAGTAGCGTAATAATTTTAAAAAGCAAAAAGTTTTTACGGTTAATCGTAAAAACTTTACAAATAAGTAAAAATGATATATAATTATTTACGGGTGAAAGGTATGCTTATAAGAGAAAATTATTTATCTAAAATAAGAGGTTTTTATGATTCTGATTTAATTAAAATTTTAGTAGGTATAAGAAGATGTGGCAAATCTGTTATATTAAATCAAATAATTGAAGAATTAAAAAAGGTTAGAAAAATAGATGATGAACACATTATATTTATTAATTTTGAATTTATTGAATTTGAAGATTTATTGGATTATAAAAAATTAAATAAATATATAAAAGAGAAAATAAAAGATAATAAAAAGTATTATTTATTTTTAGATGAAGTTCAAAATGTTGATAATTTTGAAAAAGTAGTTAATTCACTTAGAGCATCATTAAAAAATATTAGTATTTTTTTAACTGGTTCAAATAGTAAATTGTTATCTATAGAATTATCTTCAGTTTTATCTGGAAGATATGTTTTATTTAATATAAACCCTTTATCTTATAAAGAATATGTAACTCTTACAAATAAAGATGGGTATGATTTAGATACGTTTTGGGATTATGCAAAATGGGGAGGCCTTCCTAATAGATGTGAATTTACTAATGAAATTGATATTAAGAATTATTTACATAGTGTATATGATTCAATTATTTTAAGAGATGTTGTAAAAAGATTAAATTTAAAAGATACTATATTATTTGACACAATATTACAATATTTAATCGAAACTGCTGGGAGAGAATTTTCGTTTGATAATATTATAAAATATTTAGATAAAAAAAATAAAAAAATATCTAATGAAACGCTATATAATTATATAGATGCTTTATGTAAAGCGTTAATTATTAAGAAAGTTTATAGATGTGATATTGCTGGTAAAGGTGTTTTAAAAACACTTAATAAATATTATGCAACAGATTTAGGTATTGCACAAATTAAAAATAATAATCCTGAATTTAAAAGTTATATAGTATTAGAAAATATAGTTTATAATGAATTAATAAATAGAAATTATGATGTGTATATTGGTAAAACAAAAAATGGCGAAGTTGATTTTTTAGCAAAAAAAGATAATGAAATTAAATATATTCAAGTAACTTATGAAATGAAAGGTAATGATAGTACCATTGAAAGAGAATTTGGGGCATACAAATCAATTGAAGATAATTACCCTAAATATGTTATATCTCTTGATAAAGTAGATTTATCTCGAGATGGAATTATTCATTTAAATTTAATTGATTTTCTATTAAGTGAAGACTTTTAAAAATAAGTTGACTTGCTGTAAATTTTTGCATATAATTGTAAATATAAATTAAAAAAACGGAACAAGACACGTAAATTAATGAATTATTAAAGAGAATTAGTGGTTGGTGCAAACTAAGAATAAATAATTAATTTATATCACTTGGGAGTGATTATTGGAAATTTAAGTATAATAATCCGCTTATTAAGCGTTATAAAAATAAGGTGAATTTAAGTTCATGAATTAAGGTGGTACCGCGGGGAAACTCGGCCTTTATTTATGAACTTTTTTTTATAGGGAGGAATATAATGAAAAAATTTGTTAGTCTTGATAATAGGAAAGTTTCTTTAGTAGAGGAAGATATTCTAAAACGTTTTATGAAAGACAAAATATTAGATAAGTGTATTGAAAACAGAAAGAGTAGTCCTTATTGGGTATTTTATGATGGACCTGCTACTGCCAATGGAATGCCAGGATTACACCATATGGTGGCTAAATTCTTAAAAGATAGTTTTTGTAAATATAAAACTATGCAAGGTTATAAAGTTTTAAGAAAAGTTGGTTGGGATACACATGGATTACCAGTAGAAGTTCAAGTAGAAAAAAAATTAGGTTTTTCTTCTAAAGGTGAAATTGAAAAATATGGTATCAAAGAATTTAATGAAGAGTGTAAAAAGGCTGTTTGGGAAAATGAAAAAGCATTTTGTGATTTAACTAATAAAATGGGACAATTCATTGACTTAGAAAATAGATATATTACTTATGATAATAAATATATTGAAACAGAGTGGTGGATTTTAAAGAAATTCTTTGAGGAAGGATTATTCTATGAAGGAAGTAAGATTCTTCCATATTGTCCTAGATGTGGAACAGGACTTGCTTCCCATGAAGTTGCCCAAGGTTACAAAGAAGTTTCTGTTGATACCGTAATTGTTCCAATGAAAAAAAAGGGAGAAGATGTATATTTTCTTGTTTGGACAACAACACCATGGACACTTTTATCTAATGTAGCAATATGTGTAAATCCTAATGAAGAATATGTTTTATGTAAATCATTAGATTATAAATTTATTGTGGCTAAAAAACTTGCATCTTCAGTACTTGGTAATGATTATGAAGTATTAGAAACTTATTTAGGTAAAGATTTAGAATATACTGAATATGAACAATTAATTCCCGAATTAAAAGTAGATAAAAAAGCATTCTTTGTAACATGTGATACTTATGTAACAATGGATAGTGGTACAGGTATAGTTCATATTGCCCCAGCCTTTGGAGCAGATGATGCCCTAGTTGGTAAAAATTATAATCTTCCTTACTTAAATCCAGTAGGAGAAGATGGAAAATATACAGATGGGCCTTGGAAGAATATGTTAGTATTCGATGCTGACTTAGAAGTTATCAAATATTTAAAACAAAATGATAAATTATTTAAAAAACAAAAGATGGTTCATAATTATCCCCATTGTTGGCGTTGTAAATCACCACTTATCTATTATTCTAAACCATCATTTTATTTAGAAATTACCAAAATTAAAGATAAAATAGTCGAGAATAATAAAAAAGTTAATTGGTACCCAAGTTATATTGGCGAAAAAAGATTTGGTAATTGGTTAGAAAATTTAAATGACTGGGCAATATCAAGAAGTAGATATTGGGGAACACCACTTCCATTATGGCGTTGTTCTTGCGGACATGATATTATGGTGGGATCAATTAAAGAATTAGTCGAGTTATCTATTGAAGATATCAATGAAGATATTGATTTACATCGCCCATATGTTGATGATGTTCATATAACTTGTCCAAAATGTGGAAAAGTAATGAATAGAGTTAAAGATGTTATTGACTGTTGGTTTGATTCTGGAGCAATGCCTTTTGCTCAATATCATTATCCATTTGAAAATGAAGAATTATTTAATACGCAATTTCCAGCAGATTTTATTTGTGAAGGAATTGACCAAACAAGAGGTTGGTTTTACTCACTTTTAGTAATAAGTACTTTTGTAAAAGAAGTATCTCCTTATAAAAATGTTTTAGTAAATGAATTATTACTTGATAAAAATGGTCAAAAAATGCATAAATCAAAAGGAAATGCTATTGAACCATTTGGTATTATGGAAAAATATGGGGCAGATACCGTAAGATGGTATTTACCTTATGTATCTCCAGTTTGGACACCTTTAAAATTTGATGAAGATGGCTTAAAAGAAGTATATTCAAAATTCTTTAATCCTCTAAAAAATACTTATAATTTCTTCTCAATGTACGCAACTACTGATAATATAGATATTGATGAGTGTAAGGTAGATATAAGTGAAAGAGAAGAAATAGATAAATGGTTAATTTCTAAATATAATAGTTTATTAAAGGTAGTTACTGAAGGTTATGAAGAATATGATTTAAATAAAGTAGTTAGAAATATTACTAACTTTGTATCTGATGATTTATCTAATTGGTATATAAGAAGATGCCGTAATCGTTTCTGGGGTAGTACTTTAGATAATTCTAAAAAAGCCGTTTATATAACAACTTATGAAGTTTTAGTTGGACTTTCTAAAATAATTGCTCCAATTGTACCTTTTATAAGTGAAGAGATATTTACTAAATTGACTAATAAATATTCTGTTCATACAGAAGACTTCCCTAAATATAATGAATCTCTAATAAATTCAGTTTTAGAAGAAAAAATGGATTTAGTTAAGAATTTAATTTCGATGGGTAGAATGATTAGGGAAGAAGTTAAAATAAAAGTTAGGACTCCTTTAGAATCTGCAATTATTGATGAAGAAGTTTATAAGAAAATAGAAGATTTAATTCCTTTAATTAAAGAAGAATTAAATGTTAAAGAAATAATTAAGGAAAAAGACTTAAATAAATATATGAATATTGAAGTTAAACCTAATTATAAAGTTGTTGGTAAATTATTTGGTTCTAAAATTAAGGATTATGAAGAATTTTTAAGAGATGTTAATTTAGAAGAATTAAAAAATAATAGTTTAGAATTTAATGATACTTTAATTAGTGAAGAGATGTATGAATTAAAAATATCTGCTAAAGAAGGATTTAATGTCTTTGTTTTAGATAATTTATTTATCATATTAAATACTAACTTAACAGAAGATTTAATTAATGAAGGTCATGCTAGAGAATTTGTTTCTAAAATTCAAAATTTAAGAAAAGTTAAAGATTTTGAAGTAAGTGACAGAATTAATATATATTATGACAGTGAATTATTTACAAAAATAATTAATGAATTTAGTGACTATATTAAAAATGAAACTTTAGCAATAAATATTATTAATAAAAAGTTAGATACAGAAGAGGTAAATATTAATGGTATTAATGTAAAAGTAGATGTTGAAAAAATAACAAATAAAAAGGACTAAACAAATGTCCTTTTTTAAATTCTATTTTTTTACCTTTTCAATTGTAACTTTTATATTATGGATTTTACACATTTCTAAAAAATCATTTAAGTACATTCTATTTCGCCTGTTTTCTATATTATTTATACTATCACGCCCTCTATTAATAGATTCACCAAATTTAGTTTGTGATAATTCAGTCCACTCTCTAATAATCTTGATAATGTCTTTGGCTTCATAATTATTTGCGTTTATTTTCATGTTTTTATTCCTTTCGCAAGTAGATTATCATAGGACTTTTATAAAAAGATTAATTTGATTATTAACTATTACTCAAAGTTTGTTTTATAATACAAATGTATATGATTATAGTTAGTAATCAAATAAAATAGAAAGGTATAGTCCTTTATCATTATGGATTTATTATTTTTAAATATGCAAAGAAGTAAAAAATTAAAATTTGTAATTATCTTATCTCTTTTTATTTTAGAATTATTATCGGTATTTCTAACAATAAAATCTTTTTCTAATAAGGAAATAGTAGAAATTAAAGAAGAAAATAAAATAAAAAAAGAGAAATTTTCTATGTATATAGAAAATGATACAGGAGAATATACAGAATATACTACATCAGAATATTTTCCTGTAGGGTATAATTTAAATTTAGATAAGTCCACTTGTGTAGATAGTAATGATAATACTTTAACGGGAGTATTAACAGGAACAAATAATAGTATTACTGTTACTAGTAATAAAACTATGTTTTGTTATCTTTATTTTGATAAGGTTTCAACTGCAGGAGAAATATTTCTTGAAAGCCCAACAACAGGATTAAATATAACAATGGAAGGTGGATTATATAGATATCAAGGAACAAGTGTAGATAATTACATATGTTTTGGAACAAGTGATAAATCGACATGTACAGGAAATACCGATGCATATATGTATAGAATAATAGGAATCAATTCTTCTGGACAATTAAAACTAATCAAGAAAGAGTCTTTAAATAGTTCAATGCAATGGTATAGTAGTTATTCATCAAACATAACATGGCCAAATTCAACAATATACTCAAACATAAATGGAAGTAGTTTCCTAAGTAACACAACATACGTACCAAGCGGTTGGAGTAGTAAAATATCAATAACTTCATGGAAATACGGAGATAACACAACATCAAACACAACCGTAGCAAATCTATATTCAACAGAAAATGGCTGGAGTAGTACAGTATCAGCGAAAATAGGATTATGGTATTTACATGATTATTATTATGGTTTATCTGGAGGAAATAACTGTTCATCAAATTACAGTACGTGTGTAACAAGTTGGATACACTTATCAAACAACGATAGTGGAGCCCCATCTACAGCGGAGTGGACCATGTCGCGTTACAGTGGAAGCAGCAGTTACAGTGCGTGGGATGTGCGTTCGAAGGCGGTGTCGCTATTGACTATTTGACTGCTTCGAGTTCGGTTCGCCCAGTCTTCTATCTAACGTCCGAGGTAGAGATAGTGAGTGGAACAGGAACATCAAGCGATCCATTTATTATAAATTAACAGACTATAAGTAAAATAAAATCGTCAACGAAGACGTTAAAATAGAAGACTTAACCCTTCGAGAGATTTAAAATCTCTCATTTTTATTTAATTTTTATTTAGTGCTAGTTATTTTTAGAAAATTCCATTATAATATAGTTAGTGTGGAGGTAATTATATGAAAGATGTAAGAGTAGTATTTATGGGAACACCAGAGTTTTCTTTAAAACCACTAGAGGTATTAATTGAAAAAACTAATGTAGTTTTAGTAGTTACTAAGCCTGATGCTTTAGTAGGAAGAAAGAAAGAATTAACACCTTCTCCAGTTAAAGTGTTAGCAGAGAGTCATGGTATACCCGTTGTAACTCCAAAAAGTATTAAGAAAGAATATGAAAGTATTTTAGAATATAAACCAGATTTAATAGTAACTTGTGCTTATGGGAAGATAATTCCAAAAGTTTTAATAGATTACCCAAAATGGGGTTGTGTTAATATTCATGCATCAATATTACCTAAATATAGAGGGGCTGCGCCAATTCAGTGGGCTTTAATTAATGGGGAAAAAGAAACTGGTATAACACTCATGTATATGGACGAATTTATGGATACAGGTGATATTATCGATATAGAAAAGTGTTCTATAGAAGAAGATGATGATATAGAGACATTACATAATAAGTTAAGTAAAATAGGGGCTTTTATATTAGATAAGAATTTAAGTAATTTAGTTAGTGGCAAAGCAAGTAGAACTAAACAAAGAGATGAAGATGCCACGTATGCAAAAATGATCGATAGAGAAATGGAAGAACTAGATTTTAATGATTATGGGAAAAATATAATTAATAAAATAAGGGCCTTTAGTCCATGGCCTCTTACAAAAACCAAAATAAAAGAAGAAGAAATAAAAATAGTTAAGGCTCATTTTGTTGAGGGGATTAGTGTAGTAAATAAAATATATATAGATAAAAATTCTTTAGGTATTGGTGTAATTGATGGTATAGTATATTTTGATATAATTAAGCCAATTGGGAAAAGTAATATGCCAGTTAAAAGTTACTTAAATGGGAAAAAGAATTTGTTTTAGGAGTAAAAATGATTTTTAAAATATTATTTATAAATTTATTGACATTAATAAGAGTAATAGGAACAATTATATTAATCCCTTTATATACTAATTATGGGGCAAAAATAGTAGGAATTACTTCTCTTATTTGTTATGCGACTGATAGTATCGATGGAATATTTGCAAGACATTTTAAGGCATCAACATTTTTTGGAGCCTTATTTGATGGCATTGCTGATAAATTATTTACAATAGTTAATTTTATTATTCTTTATATGATAACTCCTTATGCAATAATACCTATAGTTATAGAAATATTAATAGTTTTAGTGCAATTATTTAAATTTAATAAAAGATTAAATATTCAGTCTAATATTATTGGTAAATTTAAAGTATGGGTTTTAGCATTTTGTGTTGTTTTAACATTTTTAGTAAGTGATATTAATAGTATTTCTTTTATTAATGAAAGTATTAAAACATGGGTTTTATCAATTAATAAAGATTTATTATATTTATGTCTTTTATTACCTGCAATTATTATGGAATTTTTAACTTTATTAAGTTATATATATGAAATATATTATTATAAAGAAAAAAGGGAAGTTGAGATAAAAAAAGAAATAGTAAAAGGAGAAAACAAGAAGAAAAAAAGTTTTATAAGACATTTAAAAGATTTTTGGTTTAATCCGGAATTTTATTTAGAACATAAAGATGATAATAATTTAAGAGATTTGAGAAAAGATACAAAATAAAAAATCCATAAAAATGGATTAACTATTAAATTTAACGGTAATGTATTTTTCTTCATCAAATAACTCTTGCACACTTCTTATTATCGAATTAGCAATTTCTGTATTGTGTTCTTTAGAGGCAATTACTATACTGATAGAATTGTCTTTTATTTTAGCAAAAGCATTTAGTTTAAATTTCTCATTTATGAGATTTTTTATTTTGGTTTCATCTGATTTAGTTGATTTTAATTTTTGCATATTTTCGTAGGCGACATTTTTTTCTTCAACTGTACTTTCATTATCTAATAAAATATCTTGATATTCTTCCATTAAGGCTTGTTTTTCTTCATCATTTTCTACTTCTAAAGCCACTAGAACATCTGATTCAGTTATTTCGATTACTTCGCTTTGATTATTTTCTGTATCTGTTTTTAAAACGGCTTCAATATCATCATCGATACTAACATAGTAAATCCCTAAAATTAATATTAAGGAAAAAAGGGTAATAAACCATAAATTTTGTTTGTTAATCATATTTATAATCTCCTTATTTGCTAATTAATTTTATGATGGAAATAAAAATAAATGCAATTTTTTAAAAAAATTTTCATTAAAAAAAAGGAAATCGAGAATAAAAATCGAAAATAAGTAATGAAGGGAGGAAAATATGAAAAAATTAAATGCAGTAAGACAAAAAGATTTGCAAGACTGTGGAGTATGCGTAATGCAGTGGATTATTCAGTATTATGATGGGTATGTTTCTTTAGAAAGATTAAGAAATGATACTTATACTGATAAATTTGGAACAACTGCTTATCACATAGTTAATGCCTTTTTGAAGTGGAATTTTGATGCTTTAGGAATTTATATTAAAGATATAAATGATAAAAATTTAAAGTTTCCACTTATTGCCCATTTAAAATTAGATAATGGTTTACTCCATTTTGTAGTTGTAAGATTTATAAAAGGTAAATACGTATACTTAATGGACCCGGGAGTTGGGTATACAAAAATGAATTTCAAAGAATTTCAAAGATTATTTACTGGTAATGTCATCGTTGTAAGGCCAAGAGGCAAAATCTTAAAATGTGAAGAAGGAATTTCTATATTTGAATTGTTTGGCAAAATATTAAATGAGGAAAAGTTTTTAATTATTAAAATTGTTATAACAAGTCTTATATGGACAATTTTAGCAATAATATCTTCCTATTATTTAAAAGTTGCAAGTAATATTCTTAATTATGATATAAAACTTTTACGATTTGTAATATTTGTGTTTGGTATTGTTATATTGTTAAAAGTATTTATGTTATATATAAGAGAGTATTATGAAAATCACTTAAATAATCTTGTAGATACTTATTTGTACCCTGATTTTATAAGTCATTTATTTTCTCTCCCTTTGAAAACCATCAAAAATAGGACAACTGGCGAGATAATTTCAAGAGTAGAAGAATTAGGAAGCATTAAAAACTTATTTTCAGATATTTTTGTAACTTGCTTTTTGGACTCATTTATGATGTTAATATCTATAATTATTTTATACATGATTAATGGTAGTTTGGCAAATATCTTGTTATTATTTATTATAATATATAGTATATTTGGGTATTTATTTAGTAAAATGATGTATAAAAAAGTATTAGAGAATATCGATTATAATGCTAATTTTAATAGTGTATTAATCGAAAATGTCAAAATGTTTGATAGTATTAAGCATTTACAAGTGACAGATATTATTTTAAATAAAATTGAATTTGCCTTAGCAAAATATTTATTAAGTAATTTTAAATTTACTAGTTTTTATAATATTTTTAATATGATTAAAGACTATATTATTGAGATATGTTTTTTCTTAATTAATAGTTATGGTTTTTTTAAAGTAATAAATGGTGATATTAATATAGTTGATTTATTTACTTTTAATCTATTACTATCATATAGTATAGAACCTGTGAAAAATATAATAAATTTGTTACCAAAATACAATTATATAAAAGCATCATTTATGAAAATAAAAGAATTTTTAAATATTGAAGAAGAGAAACTTATTAAAAATAATAATAAATTAAATGGGAATATAAGTTTTGTTGATGTATGGTATTCATATAACGATTATGATTATGCTTTAAAAAATATTAATTTAGAAATAAAAGAAAATACTCATGTGCTACTTAATGGAACATCTGGTTGTGGAAAAAGTACTATTTGTAAACTTATAAATAAAGATAGTATTCCAAGTAAAGGAAGTATTTATTTAGATAAAGTAAACATTTTAGATATTGACTTATATACAATAAAAAATAATATTTTATATGTATCACAAAATGAAGAACTCTTTTATGGAACAATTAAAGATAATATTATATTAGATAGAAATATATCTAATTCTTTATTTCATCAAGTTTGTCAAATATGTGAAATAGATAGTATTGTAGCCAAAAAATCTTTGCGTTATGATTCACTACTTGATCCAGATTCCACTAATATTTCAGGGGGAGAAAAGCAAAGAATTATTTTAGCAAGAGGTCTTTTAAAAGATTCTAAAATAATAATTTTAGATGAGGCATTATCGGAAGTGGATATATCATTAGAAAATAAAATTATTAAAAATATAAGGAATTTTTATAAAAATAATACATTAATTTATATATCTCATAAAAATCAAATTAAAAATTTTGAAAACATAATAAATATAGGAGAAGATAATGGAATACTTTAAAGTTAATTATGGAGTACTTCAAAATTTAAGACAAATAAAGTTTTATAAAATAGTATTAATTATTCTTATAATATTGGTTTTGTTATTGAAAGTTGCTCATAATTCTATAGTTTGGCAACATATTGAGTGTGAAAGTATCTATATAAATGATAATCTTTCTTTGACAATTAATGTACAACTCTCTGATAAGTTGAAGAAAGCAAAGTATATAACATTTAATGATGCGAAAGCCAATATTGATAAAATAAATTATGGTGATTATGAAATGATAAGTAATGAAATATATCAAAATATAAATTTAATTATAGATAGAAAGTTTTCTAATAATGAAGTAGGTGTTTTAAAAATCTATTATGAAGAGAAAAGCATCTTAAAAATTGTTTTAGATTTATTTAAGTAAAAGGAGGTAATATATGGAGTATTTAAGTAATGAAGAAGCATTAAATGTATCTGGGGGAGCCTTTGGTAAAGGACTAATATTTGGTATAATTGGTGGAACTTTAGTATTCTTATGTGGTCTTATTGATGGGTTTATAAATCCCAAAAAATGTAATTAGGAGGTAATATGTTAGCAAAAGAAGAATTAATTGAAGTAAGAGGGGGAGGAATTACCGCAACTTTCTTAAATTCAATGTCAAGATTAATTGAAACTTTTTTCAATTTAGGGCAAAGTGTTGGCTCTTCCCTAAGAAGAGTAATGAGTAAAAAAGTTTGTAAAATGAGTTAACTGAAATTTTACAAATTACTAGACTTTTTGTTGTCAAATGAGTGTGTAAGTGGTATAATATTGTCAGTTAAAAGCGAAGGGAGGGCGAACATGACAAAGGTTGTAGTACAAAATGGTAACATAGATGGCGCTTTAAAGAAATTTAAAGTTAAAGTGGCTAGAAGTGGTGTCCCTTCAGAACTAAAGAAAAAGAAATTTTATTCTAAACCAGGTGTGGAAAGAAGAATAAAGAAGGAAGAAGGCATAAAAAATTCTCATAAAAAAAATCATAATTAAGGAGGATTAAATATGTTAGAGAAAATCAATAATGATTTAAAAGATGTGTTAAAAAATAAAGATAAATTTCGCCTTTCGGTTTTACGAATGGTTAAAAGTGCCTTACAACTAGATGCAATTAATAAAATGCGAGAATTAACTGATGATGATGTAGTTGGTGTTTTGAAAAAACAAGTCAAACAAAGAGCTGACTCTTTAGAAGAATATAAAAAATTTGGTAAGGAAGAAACTGTTAAATCATTACAACAAGAAATTGATATTATCAGTGCATATTTACCAGAAGAGGCTTCAATGGAAGAGATAATTTCAGTAATTGATGCGGCCTTTCAAGAAATAAAACCAACAAGCATGAAAGAAATGAGTTTAATCATGAAATACGCAACAGACCATTTGAAAAATGCTGATATGGCAACAGTTAGTAAAATTGTTAGAGAAAGATTAGTAAAATAGTCTTTCTTTTTTTAATCTTCATATAATTAATTGATGAAAAATTTGCATTTTAAAGACACTTTCAAAAATTTTTTATTTGATTTAGAAAATTTCATAACTATATATGATAAGCATTTGCATGTCTTTAATTATCAAAAACTAGATAAGTTAAGTGAGAAAGAAATAGATTTAATAATAGATAATAAAAAAGTTATCATTGAGGGAAATAATTTAGTTGTCAAACAAATGACAAAACAAGAACTTTTAATTGAAGGATTTATTTTGAAAGTAGAGTTTAAATATGAAAAATAAAAGTATTGTCTGGGTTAAAATTAAAAGTGATAAATATTATAATTTATTATTAAAACTAAATAAAATAGGTATAAATGTTTTAGAAATAAAGAAAGATAAAAATAATATATTAATAAAAACTTATTATGAAGATTATAAAAGAATAAAAAAATATTTAATAAGTTATAAAGTAAAAATAGTAAGTAAAACAGGATTAATTAAATATATAGAGGTAGCCAAAAAATATATTGTATTTATTATAAGTATCATTATAAGTATTGTTTTATTATTTATAATAAATAATATGATTTTTAAAGTGGAGATAAAGACTGATAATAAAAAAGTGGAAAAACTATTAATAAAAGAGTTGAAAAGTTATGGGTTATCAACATTAAAATTAAAAAAAAGACATGATAAAATAGAGGTTATAGTAAAAGAAATTTTAGATAATCATAAAAATGAAATAGAGTGGTTAGAAATTAAGTTTGATGGCTTAATAATGATAGTTAATGTCACAGAAAAGATTAGTAAAAAAGAGGAAGATAATTACGAAAATTGTAATATAGTTGCTACTAAAGATGGTAAAATATTGAGTTTAAATTTATACCGGGGTGTTGCTTTAAAAGAGATAAATGATTATGTATTAAAGGGAGATATTTTAATAAGTGGAAGTATTACTCATAATGAAGAAGTAAAAGATATAGTTTGTGCAAGTGGTGAAGTTTATGGTGAAGTTTGGTATAAAGTGAAAGTGGAAGTGCCTTTTGAAGAAACAATAACTAAGTATACTGGTAAAAATAGATATAATTTAAGTATTAAAGTTAATGATAATATTTATTCTATTTTTAGAAGTCGAGTTAATGATAAGGAAGAAGATGTAACTAATTTATATAAATTAAATGATTTTGAAATTAATTTAGTAAAAGAAAAAGAAATAATTAAAGATAAAAATATTTTAAGTGAAGAAGAGGCTTATAATAAGGCATTAAAGTTAGCAGAAGAAAAGATTTTATTAATGCTTCAAAAAGAAGAAGAAATATTAGTGAAAAAAGTTTTGAAAAATACTACAAATAATAGTACAATATATTTAGAATTATTTATTGTAACAAAAGAGAATATTGGTGAGTTACAAGTAGTGAAAGAAGGTTTATAAGTGATAACAAGTTTAGTCTTAAAAATATTTAATAATATTTGGCCTATGTTAGTAGTCTTTGTTGTAGCAATTGGTTTGATTAGATTCTTTTATTTACAAACTCACAGAGAAAGATTTTGTTTTTATAAAGAAATATCTTATCTTGTATCAATAATTTATATTTGGCTATTATTTGAAATATTGACTATGACTGAACTTAATAGTACAGGTGGTATGAATTTAGTACCATTTTCTGAAATAACTCGTTTTAAATTTGGAACAGATATGTTCAATTATTATGTTTTTGGTAATATTTTAATATTTATTCCTTTTGGTTATTTAATTGGGGTTTATGTAAATCCGAAAAAAGTTTGGCCTGTTTTAATAACCTCTATTGTAACTAGTACTGTAGTAGAGTTTGTTCAATTACAAATTGGAAGATCTTTTGATGTTGATGATATAATGTTAAATGTTTTAGGAAGTATTATTGGTTATTTATTATATATTGGTTTAAGTGCAATTAATAAAAGATTACCAGATATATTCCATAGTGATTTATTTTATAATATTTTAGCAATAGTTATTATATTATTATTTGGAATTTATGTTTTGGGTTATTGGGGTGTTATATTTTCATGAACGATTACAGTATTACAAATGAATTTGGTTATAATAAAGATTATAGTTATTTAGATAGTGTTATAAAAAGAACATTAAAGTGGGAAAAAGTTAAAAATGCTAACTTTAGTATAGTTTTTGTTGATAATGAAAAAATTCAAGAATTAAATAAAAATTATCGCCATATAGATAAAGTTACCGATGTTATATCATTTGCATTTGAAGATAATCAAAAAGTAGTGTATAATAACATCAGATTTTTAGGAGAAATTTTTATTTGTATTCCTAGAATGATAGAGCAAGCGGAACTTTATGGGCATAGCGAAGAAAGAGAACTAGCCTTTTTAGTAGTGCATGGATTACTCCATTTACTGGGTTATGACCATATGGAAAAGGAAGATGAAGAAGTAATGTTTGCGATGCAGGAGAAGATATTAGATGAAGACGAAAGAACAAAAAGAAAAAAAGACTAATTTACTTACCAATATTTTTAACAAATGTAAATATTCAATGCAAGGATTAAGTTATTGCTTTCAAAGTGAATCAAGTTTTTTACTAGAGGCAATTACGGCTTGTGTAATTATCATTTTTGGTATTTATTTTGATATTGAATTTTTAGAGTGGGTAATATCATTTGGAAGTTTAGCATTAATTAGCATTACAGAGTTAATTAATACGGCGATTGAAGCAACAGTTGATATGGTTACGAAAGAATATAATGAATATGCTAAAATTGCTAAAGACTGTGGTTCGGCAGCGACTGGGGTTATGAGTGTTTTAGCAGCAATTGTCAATTTAATAATTTTTGTTCCTTATATAATTGAGTTTTTTATAGAAAAGTTTTAGGGTGATTTTATGAAGAGTGGTTTTGTTAGTATTGTTGGAAGACCTAATGTTGGGAAAAGTACTTTAATTAATGCTATAATTGACCGTAAAATTGCCATTACTTCTGATGTTTCGGGGACTACTAGAAATATCATTGAAGGTATATATCATGATGATGGTTATCAAATTATTTTTGTTGATACACCAGGTATTTCTAAACCAATAAATAAATTAGGAAAAATATTAAATAAACAAGCAACTTCTTTAACAAAAGATGTTGATTTAATTCTTTTAGTAGTAGATATTGCATCAGGTATTGGCAAAGGTGATAAATTTTTAATGGAAAATTTATTAAATGGCGATATACCTGTAATACTTGTTATTAACAAAATTGACAGAGTTTCTAATGAAACTTTAATTATGGCAATTAATGAATTTAAAGATTATTCTTTTGCAGAAATTGTTCCAGTTAGTGCTTTAGAAAATGATAATGTTAAGCATTTAATTAGTGTTATTAAAAAATATTTAAAAGATGATGTTAAATATTATGATGATGATATTATTACAAGTAGTAGTACTTCCTTCTTAGTAAGTGAAATAGTTAGAGAAAAATTATTACAAAATACAGAAGAAGAAGTGCCTCACGCAATAACTTGTCATACAACTAAAATAGAAAATAAAAAAGATATAGTTAATTTATATGTTGATATAATAGTAGATAGGGCAAGTTTAAAAAAAATCGTTATTGGAGCAAATGGGGAAATGTTAAAAAAAATTGGGACATTATCAAGAAAAGATTTAGAGAATATGTTTCAAAAAAAAGTTTATTTAGAGTTATATGTTAAAGTAATTGAAAATTGGAAAGATAAAGAAAGATATTTAAAAGAATTAGGTTTCTTTGATTATGAATAAAAAATTCAATACCTTCTCAATATAATAGTAGGAAGGTGTTTTTAATGGAAAAAGATAAGGCTTGGGAAAAATTTAAGAAAAGTGGCAAAGTAGAAGATTATTTAAATTATAAAAAAATAAAATAAAAGAGGATTTATGATAGAAGAAGTTGAAGGAATTATCTTAAGTGTTACTCCTTATGGAGAAACATCGAAAATTATCAATGTTTATACAAAAGAGCATGGCATAATTGGTATAATTTGTAAGGGAGCAATGAGTGTTAAATCACGCCTTAGAAGTTTTACGCAAAAATTAACTTATGGTAATTTTAATATCTATTATAAAAAAGATAGGCTTTCAACTTTAGCATCAGTTGAAGAAATAAATCCCTTAAAAAATATTAAAAGTGATATCTTACTTATTAGTTATGCTTCCTACCTAAGTGATTTAGTAATGCAAGTAGCAAGACAAAATAATAATAAAAAAATTTATTTTGATTTTATCAATAGTTTATTAAAAATAGAAGAAGGATTAAATCCTTTAGTAATTACTAATATACTAGAGGTTAAATTACTAGATTATTTAGGAGTCGGACTTAATTTAACAAGTTGTATAATGTGTGGAAGTAAAAATAGAATAGTTACGCTTTCTAGTGAAAAAGGAGGACTTATTTGTGAAAATTGTTATCAAAATGAAAGAATAGTTCCCGTAAATATTATAAAAATATTAAATATGTATTATTTAGTAGATATAAAAAGTATAAGTAAATTAAATATTAAAGAAGATATTATAAAAGAAATAAATCATTTTTTAGAAGTTTATTATGATGATTATACTGGTCTTTATTTAAAAAGCAAAGATTTTTTAAAGTCTATTCAAAAATTATAGAAAAAAAATAAAAGATAATAACTACTTAGATTATATTTATTTTATTGATTTGGACATATTCAAATGTTATAATAAACCTATAAGGTGGAACACTATAAATAAAAAGAGTTGGCTAATAATAATTACTATTTTAATAACAATTTTACTAGGAATATGTACAGGCTGCTTAATTTATAAGTTTATTTTGGATAATAATTCTTTACAAGAACAATTAAATTATTATGAAAAACAAGGATATAAAAATTTAACATTTCCATCTGAATTGTCGAGTGTTCATATAGATAAAGTTTTTGATAGTGAAATTTACTTTCATATTGAAGATGAAGATGATTTTGGAACAATTTGTTTTGATACAGATTTAAAAAAACTATATTATAATTATAAAGATGAAAAAATATATATTGAAATAGATAATGTAAAAGAATATCTATATTTAGTTGAAGGAACTGCAGTAGATAATGATTATTTATTTATATTAGATGATATTGGTAATATTTATTATATACAAGGTTTTTACTTTAGTAGTGTATTAGAATTAAGAGGTAGTGTAGATGATTATCAAAAAATAAATAGCGATACTTATGATAGTATTA
Organism: uncultured Bacilli bacterium; assembly: GCA_944372545.1. Taxonomy (GTDB): domain Bacteria; phylum Bacillota_I; class Bacilli_A; order RF39; family UBA660; genus SIG200. The sequence goes on from CALVZO010000002.1 coordinate 61,326, forward strand.
AAATTTACACTTATACAGTTACACCTAATAATTATAACGATTATGAATTAATTGGAATTAAACAAAACAAAGAGTATTCTATTGCTTATGCTTCTGATGGCATTTTAAAATTTGATGAAAAAGAATATAAAAATGAAAGATTTAATTATGTTTATTTAGATTTTAGTTATTTATATGGGGACGGCAATAATTATTTTGAAGTAGAAAAAAATGGTAAAATTAAAATATATGAATTAAATGAAAGTGAAGATTATTCGTATAGTGATATAATAGTCAAAAATATAATAGTAGCCAATGATGAAGATTTTATATTTATCGATAGTAATAATTATTTATATAGTATTAATTTTAATAAAATTAATAAAATGCATGAAAGTAAAATTAAAAATATTTTGTCTAAAAGTCCTTTTCAAAATTTAATTATTATTTTTGAAAATGGTGATACAATGAATTTAAATGTGAAAAAAATCGCTAAATATTAGTAATTTCTTTTTTTATTAAAATATTTATTGTTAAGTTTTAAAAAATAATTTATACTATAACTAAGGTGGTAGTAATATGGCAGAGATGGTTTTTAAGTATAGTGCAATGAATGGTGGTAAAACATTAAATATTTTACAAACTGCTCATAGTTATGAAGAGAATAATTTTAAATTTGTAATTGTTAAGTCAATTAAAGATACGAAGGGTAATGATTTTATTTTATCTCGTAATGGTATGAAGAGAAAAGTTGATATTTTATTAGAAGATAATGAGTCATTATTAACAGAAGAAAATTATCAAATTTATTATACTGCAAAAGTTATTTTAGTTGATGAAGTTGAATTATTAAATAAAAGTCAAATTAAAGAGTTATGGTACATTGCGCATTTAATAAATATTCCTGTATTATGTTTTGGTTTGAAAAGTAATTTTAAAGGTGAAATATTTAGTGAAGGAGTTTCCCAAATATTTGCTATTGCTGATATAATTGAAGAAATTGGTAGTAGTAGTTTATGCCGTTGTGGGAAAAAAGCCATATTTAATGCTCGAAAAGAAAATGATAAATTTACTGATGTTGGACCAAATATTGTAATTGATGATGGGACAAATAAAGAATATGAATATGTTCCTCTTTGTTCTGACTGTTATTTAAAATATGTAAAAATCGGTAGCGAAGAAGCGAAAAAATTAGCAAATTTAGTTGATAAAATAAAATAATTAATATATAATTTAGATATAGAAGCGATGATGGCGTGGAAAACCGGAGCTATATAAAGATGAGTGATTTTTCTAGGATAATTAGGGTGGAACCGTGGGAATATCTCACCCCTATGTTTTAGAAGTTTTTTTTATTTAGGAGGAATATTATGAAATTAACAATGGAAGATTTAGTGAATTATGCAAAACAATATGGATTTATTTATCAAGGTAGTGAGATATATGGTGGTCTTGCTAATTCTTGGGATTACGGACCACTTGGAGCATTACTAAAACAAAATGTTAAAAATATGTGGTGGAAAAAATTTATTCAAGAGTGTCCTTATAATTATGGATTAGATTCAGCCATATTAATGAATCCAGAAGTATGGGTAGCATCAGGACATGTAGCATCTTTTTCAGACCCTTTAATTGACTGTAAAAAATGTAAGGGAAGATTTCGGGCAGATAAATTAATTGAAGATGCAACAAAGGGAGAAATTACTGGCGATGGCTTAAAAAATGAAGAATTAATTAATTTAATTAAAGAAAAAAATATTGCTTGTCCAAAATGTGGTAGTCATGATTTTACTGATATTAGAAACTTTAATTTATTATTTGAAACTTATCAAGGTGTAACAGAAGATGCTAAAAATAAAATATATTTAAGGGGAGAAACTGCTCAAGGAATATTTGTGAATTTCAAAAATGTTGAAAGAAGTATGCGGGCTAAAGTACCTTTTGGAATAGGGCAATACGGAAAAAGTTTTCGTAACGAAATAACTCCCGGAAATTTTATATTTAGAACAAGAGAATTTGAACAAATGGAATTAGAATTTTTCTGTAAACCAGGAACTGATTTAGAGTGGTTTGGATTTTGGAAAAATTTCTGTTTAGATTTTCTAAAATTACTGGGATTAAATGAAGAAAATTTAAGATATCGCGACCATGCTAAAGAAGAATTATCATTTTATAGTAAAGCAACGACTGATATAGAATATAAATTTCCTTTTGGTTGGGGAGAATTATGGGGAATAGCAGATAGAACTGATTATGATTTAGGAGTACACATAAAACATGCAAATGCTGATTTAAGATATTTAGACCCAGAAACTAATGAAAAATATATTCCTTATGTTATTGAGCCATCTGTTGGAGTAGACCGACTTATTTTAGCAATACTTAGTAATGCTTATCAAAAAGAAGTAGTAGATGATGAAGAAAGATTAGTTTTAAAAATTAAACCGGCTTTAGCACCAATAAAGGCTACAATACTTCCTTTAGTAAAGAAAATTCATGCCCAAAAAGCAAGTGATATATATGGAAGTTTAAGTAAATATTTTTCTGTAAGTTATGATGAAACAGGAAGTATTGGAAAAAGATACAGAAGAAGTGATGCAGTTGGTACACCTTTTACAATAACTATTGATGATGAAACATTAAATAATGGAACTGTTACAGTAAGAGATAGAGATACAATGAAACAAGTTGCATTAAAAATAGAAGAAGTAAAAGACTACATTGAGAGCAAAATAGTCTTGTAAAAGTAGATATTTTTTGATAGAATTAAAGAGTAATCTAGGGAGGATTAGTTATGGCACTTGAGAAAATAAAAAGTATTTTTAAATCAATAGACGATGAAGAGGTTATTGGTACTGAAGATGAATACTATGCAGTATCGGAAGCAGAAGCCTTAAAAGAAGCAGATAAAGTCGGAAATAAAATGATTTTACTTGAGCCAAGGTCATTTTCAGAATCACAAGCCATCGCTGATCATTTAAAATCTCGTAATAGTGTAGTAGTAAATTTAAAAAGAGTAACATCAGCCCAAGCCAAAAGAATTATCGACTTTTTAAGCGGTTGTATTTATGCAATTGGAGGAAATATGCAAAAAATTGGTGTTGGAATATATTTATGTACACCAAAAAATGTTAATATTCAAGGAAAGATAACTGATGATTCTGATAAAACAAAAAGTGGAGCAGAAGACGATTTAGAGTGGTAATAAGAATAGGTTGTGAGTTATGAGAAAATTTAATAATAGTTTTCCAGGTTATAATAAAAATGAAGTTAATTCTTTTGTATCTAACGTAACAACTGAATATGAAAATATGCTTAATAATTTAAAGGAAAGAGATAATGAAATAGAACATCTAAAAAAAGAATTAGAACATTATAAAGAGATGGAAAAAACTTTAAATAGAGCCATATTAATAGCAGAAGAGTCTTCGCAAAATATAAAGAAATCTTCAATTGAAGAAGCAAAGTTGATTATTGAAGAGGCTAAGAAAAATGCTTCTAGGATAATTAATAATGCTTTAATAAAATCAGAAAAAGTGGAAATAGAAGCAAATAATTTAAAAAGACAAGTAGAAGTTTATAAAAGAAGATATAAAAATATATTAGAAGAGCAATTAGAAGAAGTAGAAAAATTAGATTTAGATAATTAAGGCACTTTTCTCTTGCTAAATACAAATATTTATAGTATATTATTAATGAACACGAAAGTGTTTTTTAATTTACAATGATTTTTAGGAGGAACAATGGCAAAAGAAATCAAAAAGAAAGCGAAGAAAAAAGAACAAAAAGAAAGTTTAATGAAAGGAATTAAAAAGGAACTAAAACAAGTAAAATGGCCTAGTTTTAAAGACCTTATGAAATATACTTTGGCTACATTAGTACTATGTATTATTTTAGTTGCGTTTTTTGAGGCTTTAAATATAATTATGGCTTATGTAAAGGGGTTATTTAACTAATGGAAAAATTATGGTATGTTGTTAATACTTATTCAGGACATGAAAGTAAAGTAAAAGAAAAACTAGAAGCAAAAATTGAGTCAATGGGTATGGAAGATCATATTTTTAGAGTGGTTATACCAGAAACAACTGAAGTAGAAGTTAAAGATGGTGCAAAAAAAGAAAAGACTAAAAAAATGTTTCCAGGTTACATTTTAGTTGAAATGGTTATGTCTGATGAGGCATGGTATATAGTAAGAAATACGCCGGGAGTTACAGGATTTATTGGTTCAAGTGGAAAAGGTGCTAAACCAACACCATTATTACCACAAGAAATTGACCGTATTTTAGTTAATATGGGAATGAGTCGTGTTAATATAGAAGATGATTTAAAAGTTGGCGATTCTGTTTCAATTATTGATGGACCATTTAAAGGTATGATGGGTAAAGTTGATAACATTGATTCTGAAAATAATCGTTTAAATATCTTAATTGATTTATTTGGCCAAGAAACATCAGTTGATGTAGAATTATTCCAAGTTAGTAAAAATTAAAATAAAAAAGTGAAATTCAAAATAATTTGGGTTTCACTTTTTATATGTGTTTTAACAATTTATTTTCTGTAATTCTATGAGTTAGTTTAAGATAAGTATGGTAAAAATAATATATTAAAAGTGCTCAAAAATCATATCTAAGTAATGATAAATATAGTGGTTTGTGGTATAATATTCATATCAAATTAGAAAAGAAAGTGAGTGATTTCAATGTCTAAAAGCAATTTAACTGAAAAAGAAATACAAGAAAAAATAAGAAAAGTTGATGGCGCTATGGCGCAAGAGGGTATGCCTTTAACAAAGGAAATTAAAAAGAAATTATATGATTGTTTAACAGGAAAATCTACTTATGAAAAGGAAAGAAAAAAAATAATTGAAAAATATAGGAGAATATATGAATAGTAAGTATAAATATACTTATGAGAAGACGGCTGATTATTGTTATAAGGATACAGATGTATTAATAAATAAATTAAATATTACTAATGAAAAAGATTTATATAATGCAGAAAGAGAACTAGTTTCTTTAAGGGTGTCAGCGTTTAATGATAATCCTTTAAAAGGTAATTTTGATTTCGATTATTTAAAAGCTATACATAAATATTTATTTCAAGATATTTATAGATGGGCAGGAGATATTAGAAATTGTAATATAGCAAAACAAGATTTATTTTGCTTAACTGAACATATTGAATCATTTGCAAATGATATATTTAATAAATTGAAAAAAGAAAATTATTATATGGATTATGATTATGAAACTACGATTTTAAAATTAGTGGAATTATTCGCAGATATAAATGCATTGCACCCTTTTCGTGAAGGTAATGGTAGAAGCCAAAGAATGTTTATAGAATCACTTGCTAAAATAAATGGTATTAATTTAGATTTAACTAATGTATCAAGTATGGATATGATAGTTGCTAGTCATGAAAGCATAAATGGACATTATGATAAATTAAATAAAATGTTTAAAGAAAACAGCCATAAAATATCTGAAGAAGAAAGATTAAAATATGTAGAACTTTACTGTTTAAATAAATTATGTTAAAAATAATAAATAAGCAAATTTAAATGTCGCCGATTCTGGTTCAATTATTGATGAGGATATAGATAAAGTTGATGTAGAATTATTCTAAGATAGTAAAAATTAAAATAAAAAAGTGAAATTCAAAATAATTTGGGTTTCACTTTTTATATGTGTTTTAACAATTTATTTTCTAAAATAACAATAAATTTATAAAGTATAAATGAGATAATAGCAAGAATTACTATACCACTCATTACTAAATCTAAATTAAATACTTGTTTACCATAAACAATTAGATAGCCAATACCTTGTTTACTTACTAAAAATTCCCCCATTATTACACCAATTAAAGTTAGAGAAATATTTAGTTTAAGACTAGTTATTATAGTTTGATAACTACTAGGTATTACTAATTTTGTTAAAATTTGTAAATTACTTGCGTTCATTGACTTTAACAATTTAATTTTATACTCATCTGTATTTAAAAAACCATTATAAATACTTAATATACTAGTAATTAAATTAATTAAAAGAGTCATTAGAATAATACTTTTAACATTGGCTCCACATATTATTATAATAAGTGGTCCAAGCGCTACTTTAGGAAGGGAATTTAACATAGTTAGAAATGGATCTATAATTTTGGCAAGCATTTTAAATTCATACAAAATTAGAGCAGTTATAAACCCTAGAGTTATACCTAAAATAAATGATATAAATATTTCTTTTAAAGTAACATAGATGTGAATGAAAAAATTATTATTTTGAATTAAATTAGTAATTGTTTTAAATATTCTTGATGGACTAGAGTAGATAAAACCATTTAATATTTCATAATTTACTAATAGTTCCCATAACGAAAGAAATAAGATAACTAATAAAATTTGGAAGAAAAAAATTAATTGTTTTTTTCGTTTTTCTTTTTTTAAAAACTCTTTTTGTTTATTACTCATTTTTATCTAAATCCTTCCAAATTAAATCAAAATAAGTATTATAATTTTCATCTTTTCTTCTTATATAAACATCTTCTTTATTTTTAATATCAATTGGAATTATCTTTTTTATTTCTGTTGGTCTTTTAGATAAAACAATAACTTTATCAGAAAAAATAATGGCTTCTTCAATATTATGAGTAACTAAAATAACTGTTTTCTTTTCCTTTTTAATTATTTTATAAACATCATCACTTATAAGTAAACGTGACTGTTGATCGAGAGCACAAAATGGTTCATCAAGTAGTAATAAATCTGGTTTTAAAGCAAGAGTTCTAATTAAAGCAACTCTTTGTTTCATACCTCCCGATAAACTTTTTGGATATTTATCTTTAAAATCATATAAATTATAAGTTTTTAGTAAGTTATCAACATAAAGAATATTTTCTTTTGTTAATTCATTACTAATTTTTAACCCTAAAATAGCATTTTCATAAATAGTCAACCAAGGAAATAGAGCATCACTTTGTAACATATATGCAATTTTTAAATCCTTATTTTTGATTATATTTCCAAAGTAGTCTTTATCTAAACCGGCAATAATCGATAATATAGTAGATTTTCCACAACCAGAAGGTCCTACTAGTGAAATAATTTCTCCTTTATTAATTTCTAAATTAATATCTTTTATTGCTTCTATTTCTCCTTCTTTGGTATGATAATTTTTCATTAAATTCTTAATTTCAATAACATTATTCATATAAATTATTTACCATATCATTATAGTAAATAGGGGAGTCAATTAAATCATTATCTTTTAATAAATCAACAATTGTATTGTAAAATTCTTCTTCAACATAAGGTGTTTTTAACCAAGCATCAGCATCTTTATATCTTTCTATCATTGTAGATAGAGTTTCAATATCGGTATCACTAAATTGATTTTTAATTACTTTGGCAGTAGTTAAGCCATCATTTTCGTAAGTAAAATCCATTCCTTTTTTTATAGCCCTGGCAAAACCTTCTAAAATTTCTTTATTTTCATCAATATAATTTTTTCTTGCATAAAAGGCAGTATAGGGAAATTCTTCGGAAATTTGCCCAACACTTTCTACAACATAACCACTTTTATTATCTTCTAATTTAGTTGCAATTGGTTCAAATAAATTGACATAATCACCAACACCACTTAAGAAAGTTCCAGATAACTCGGCAAAATCAACTGAATAATTGATATTAAGTTTACTTTTATCTATTCCTTTATTTTCTAAGGCTTTTAAAAAACTTAATGCTGGCATACCAGT
>CALVZO010000003.1 GCA_944372545.1 uncultured Bacilli bacterium
TAATGATAAACAGTAGGACCACATGTATACATAGTTACCTTATCTTCATGCCATGGTACAAATTTTTCTTTTTTTCTTGTTAATGTATTATATAAGTACATAATATATCTCTCCTTATTAATTTATAGTATACTAATTATTTAATTAATTCAACTAAATAATATTAAAAAATTGATAAATTAATATTAACTTATCAATTTTTACTATATATATGTCGCATATCTGAATCCGAATACCTATTATTACAATATGTAAAATATTGTATTAGGTATTCTTTTTTTCTGCTTGGTAATATATCTAAAACTTTTTTATGTTTTGGATCGTTTAGAACAAATGCATATTTTCCTTTTTTAGTATCTGCTTTAAATTCATCAAACGATATTACTTTTGGAAGATTTACTACATTTTTGGGATAACTTAACATATTCTTTTTTAGTATATTTCTTACTGTATTATCACTTACATTATTTTCTTTTGCTATATATTTTAAACTTAAGTTATAATCCCTTAAATTCATTAATATTTTTTGTTCTACTTTATTTGATACGCTTTTATTCTCCCTTTGTATTGTAACCGGCTCGGTAAATTTATATTTACATTTATGACATATGAATCTTTTTTTACTTAACATTACATATGTAACATATTCAAATGCTTTCACATACTTTATTTTTATCGGTTTAACTTATCATGAATACTTTTTGTATATTTATCACATTTCGGACATTTGCACTTACTACTTTTTGTTTCAGCATAAATATACTTTGCTTTTACTTTACCTTCTTCCTTTTCTTCAACTCTAACTACTTCCTAACCCCATGATTTTTCTTAATTCGTTCACTTCTTTACCTCTTTCTATATCCATTATTACATACAAAAAGAGATGATAATATATCTTTATCATCTCCCCACTAGATTTCGAAGAGCCGCAAAAAATTATGTGGATTTCTACATAATTTTTTGTGGAAAAACGCGGTCCAAAGCAATTTTTGCTATGGACTTTTATAGCCTTACGGCTATTCTTTTTTTGCCACCCAAGGCGAATTTAAATCTTCTAATTTATTATGAACGGATCGCTTGATGTTCCTGTTCCACTCACAAATTCCACATCGGACGTTAGATAAAAGACTGGGCGAACCGAAAGTGAGCTATTCAGAAGAACGTAGTAGGAGCCAAAGCCTTCCGAACGCACATAGTACGCAACGTAACCGCCTCTAACACCACCGTAACGTGACATGGTCCACTCATCACTTCTTGGGGCTCCACTATCGTTATTAGATAAGTGTAGCCAACTTGTTTTACATGTTATACTACCTGAACTACAACCTCCACTCATACCATAGCAATAATCATGTAAATACCATAATCCTATTTTTGCTGATACTGTATTTGTCCATGCGTTCTCTATTGAATACAAGTTTGCTGCGATTGTGCTATTTGTTGTGTTATCTCCGTATTTCCATGAAGTTGTTGCTATTTTACTACTCCATCCTGATGGTACGTATGTTGTATTATTTAAGAAACTACTTCCATTTATAGAACTATATATTGTTGAATTTGGCCATGTTATATTTGATGCGGAACTACTATACCATTGTATTCCACTATTTAAAGCCTCTTTCTTGATTAGTTTTAATTGTCCAGAAGAATTGATTCCTATTATTCTATACATATAGGCATCGGTATTTCCTGTACATGTTGATTTTGTTGATGTTCCAAAACATATGTAATTATCTGCAGTTGTTCCTTGATATCTATATAATCCACCTTCCATTGTTGTATTTAATCCTGTTGTTGGATTTTCAAGTAAATATTCACCATTTAATTTTTTTATATCAAAATATAAATAACAAAACATAGTCTTATTACTAGTAACAGTAACACTATTACCATTACCAGTTAATACTCCAGTTAAAGTATTATCATTACTATCTACACAAGTGGACTTATCTAAATTTAATTTATACCCTACAGGAAAATATTCTGATGTAGTATATTCTGTATATTCTCCTGTATCATTTTCTATATACATAGAAAATCTTTTTCTTTCAATTTTTGTACTTTCTTTAATTGCACTTATATTTTTATTTGAAAAAGATTTTATTGTAAGAAAAAGCGATATCACTTCTAATAGTACTAATGTTATAATTAAATATTTTTTTATAGTTTTTTTATTCATAACTTACCCTCTTTTGCTAATACTATTATGGTAAATACTAATATTTTTTATTCTTAATGTATTTGGTATTTACAACTATCATTAAATAAATTATAAAGAAAAAAAATATTTAATTCTATAACTAGACTGTTGCTATTATGCAACTAGAGAATTGGCAACATTATGGTATAAAATTATGACTGAAAGGACAACATTATGGAATATAAAGTTAGTAGTAATATAAGAGTTAATGAATCTAGTTGGGAAAAATTAAAGAAAATTGCTGAAATTAATAAAAGAAGTATTAATAAAGAAATTGAATATATTATAGATAAAAGAATAGAAGAATATAGCGATAAATTAAAAGAAACGGATTATCAAAATAATGATTAAATCCGTTTTTTATATACATAATTCTACTATAAATTTAATTAATACTATATCTCTATTTAATAATCCACTTTTATATTGATAATCTATATTAGATAATTTAATAATTTCATTCTTTATTTCTTTTTTATTATATTTATTTAAATTATCATAAACTTTATTATATTGCCACTCGGCTAACTTTAAATTCTTAAGTATATCTTCTTTACTATATTTTAATTCTTTATAAATAATTATACTTAACATTAATTTAAATTCTCTATAAAGTAAAGATATTATTATACTAGGTTCTATTTTTAATATTTTTAAATCTTCTAATAAATAGATAGAATTTTCTAAATCTTTAGAAATAATACTATCAATTAATTTAAAATTATTATCAATAATTAATTTAGAAGTCAAATTAATTACATCATTATAATTAATTTGACTAGGTTTACTATAATACATCATTATTTTATCTAATTCATTAATAGATATATCATAATTACCTAAAGTATTATTGATTATATACCATAATGATTTATCATCTATTTTATATTTTTTACTATTTACATATTTTAATAATTCATTTTTTATATCTGTTCTTGTCATATTATTTACAATATATAAATTACCTGCACTCTTTATTTTATTATATACTTTTCTTTTACTATCACATTTACCATTATAAATAAATATAAGAATAGTATTCTTATTTTCATTATCTAAATATTTTTCTAACTTTTCTAAATCTTCTTTATTACTTTTTTCACTACTAAATATTTTAGCATTTTTAACTATTATACATTTTTTATCATTAAACATTGAAAAGTAACTAGCCTCTTCTAATATTTCATTAATACTATTTTCTTGCATATTAAAAGTAATAATATTAGCAATGTCTTTAGTTAATTCTTTTAATATTTCTTTCGTTTTATAAATTGTTTCACTAACTATTAAATATGTATTCATGTCTAAATTATATTAAAATAAACTTTTATTTGCAATATAAAAAGGGCTTTAAAGCCCAATTCTATATAAACATTATATAATGTATTATATTTTATGATTTATATTGTATAATGTGTGTATTATTATTTAATTAAATAAGCAGCATAAAGGGGAACTGATTTTATTTTATTTTCAAATCCAAAATTTTTTCCTGATATTCTGATAGAATATTTTGGATTATATTTGTCTGTATAAGTTTTTAAACTTTTTGACTGTGTATTATCACTTGCTTTTACTTCAATTGGTATAATACCATCTTCATTATATATAATAAAATCAATTTCAGAATTACTTGTTGTTGTCCAATAGTATAATGGAACATTATTAAATATCAATTGATTTGCAACATAATTCTCAGCAATATCACCTTTATATATAAATGGTTTATCTAAATATATCTCATTTGTATTTATCTTTAACATTGTATTAAGAATACCAACATCTCCCATGTATATTTTGAATACATCTTCATTTTTAAATGCCTCAGGTGGTATATTTATACTATTTAACATATTACATTTATATATCATATTGCTCGATAACAACCATTCTAAAGAATTTTCATAATCACGTTTTCTAGCATTTTCTGAGATTTTTGTATATTGAAATTTATTTGATTTATTACCAATTTGTATAGGAATTGATTTATAAATTGTTTCATTTTTTGCTGCTTCAAATTTATTATCTACATACTTGTTCATATCATTTATGTATGATGTAATAATGTCTTCAATTGTTTTTCTGTTAATTTGTAATATATCCATATTATTTGAAACAAATTCAAGAACAACCTCTGGTAATCCGCCAACGCATAAATATTTTCTATATAAATCTTTTAATTTTTCATGCATTACATTATCCATTTGTTTATTTTGTTCAAAACATTCCTTTATACATTTAGTTAAATAATCTCCATGATTTTGGGTTAACAAAAATTCTTCAAAATCCATTGGATACATATTTAATAATTCTACTTTACCAACAGGAAACGAACTATTGAAACGTTTTAATTTAACCCCTAAAAGACTTCCAGCACATATTATTTTAAATGGTTTTTCTGATTCACAATACCATTTTAAGGAAGAAATTAATTCTTCACTTTCTTGAATTTCATCAAAAAATATTATGGTATTTTCAAGATTTGGATTTATATTTAAAGTAGCGCATAGACGTATATACTTTTCTTCAGTCGATATACTTTGTTTATAAATTTCAGTAATTTCAGGGTGATCTAATAAATTTATTGAAACATAATTCTCAAATTCGTTTTGACAAAATTCTTCTATAATGTATGTTTTCCCAACTTGTCTTGCTCCAATAATCATTAAAGGCTTTTTCATACCTCTATTTTTCCAGTCAATTAAATCACTATAAATCTTCCTTTTCATTTTCTTACCTCTTATGATTATTGTAGTATAATTCACTTATTCTGTCAACAGACTTTCACGTTTTTCAAGGCACTTTTTGTATTAACTTTCACAAAAAACGAGGCACTTTTTATTTAGAGTTTCACATTTTTATGATGAATAATTTACTATTCCTAATTTATTATTCTTTATTTTAAACATTATACTTCCATCTTTATCTGTTCTATAAATAATTGAATTTTTAAGAATAGATAAAACATCTTTATGGGGGTGGCCATAAAAATTATTTTTACCAACACTTATAATGGAATATTTAGGATTAATTATATCTATAAACTCTTTACTAGAACTTGTCTTACTTCCATGATGTCCTACTTTTAATACATCAATATCTTGTATATTATATTTTTCAATTAAATTTTTTTCTACTTCTACTCCAGCATCTCCCATAAATAAAAATTCATAATTATCTATTTTTGTATATAAAATAATTGAATTATCATTTTCATTATTGTAATCAAAATTATTTAAAAAATTTAATTTAGTATTATTTATATTTAATTCATTTATACAAGAATAATATTTGATTTTCTTACTATCTAATTCCTTAATTAAACTACTTTCTAAATCATTAAAATTTCCACAGTTAAATATGACATTTTTAACTTTGATATTATCTATTACATTAGAAGAGTCTCCTAAATGATCATAATCTCCATGAGTTAATATTAAATAATCAATATGAGATATACCTAAACTTTTTAAAAACTTAACTGAGTTATCTGATACTTTATAATTACTATAAAAAATGCCTCCAGTATCTATCATAATTACATCTTTTTGTTTTTGACTTATAATAATACTTGAATCTCCTTGATTAACATCTAAATAATAAATATAAGTAGATTTATCAAATTTAGGTAAAAATATATTTAAAATTATTATAAATACTAGAATAATTAAATAATATTTTTTTCTATATAATTTATATAGTAGTAAACTTAAATAATAAAATATTATTAATATAATTGGAATTTTAGGAATAATTATTATAGTATTTAATTTAGAAATAAATTGATTAGATACTTCAAGTATATTTATTAGAAATATAAATATAGGACTTAAAAATGATAAAAATAATGTCAGTATACTTATTGGAAATACTATAAAAGTAATAAAGGGAACATAAAATATATTTAATAAGATACTTAAGATATTAACTTCATAATTTAAATTAATAGTTATTGGTAAACTTACAATAAAAGATATTAAACTAATTTTAAATAATTTTCTTATGTAAGAGCCTTTTATATTATCTTTTTCTAACATCAAACTAAGAGATATTAGAAAAGAATATTGAAATCCAACATCATAAATATAAAAGGGATTAACTACTAAAATTATAAAAGCACATAAAAGTAAGATATTTTGACTAGGAATTAATACATTATATTTTTTTAATATAGTACTTAAATAATAATATATAGTAGCCCGCATAACCGAGGAAGCAAAATCAGTTAGAAACATAAAATAAAAAAGGATTAAATATATAAATATATTTTTAAATTTAAATTTTTTTAATAATTTATCTAGTACTAAAACAATTAAACTAATATGCGTACCTGATATAGCAAATAAATGCCATATACCATTACTTTGATAACTATTATATATATTTTCATCTAAAGTAGATTTATTACCTAAAATAAATAAATTTAAATAAGTAGTAACTAATTCATTATCAGTATTCATTTTATTAGTTAGTATTTTTTTTATTTTATAAAATATATTATCACTTTTTAAAACCTCAATATTATTAACTGATATAACATTATAAATTTTATTATTATATAAATATTTTTTATAATTAAAAGTATTGGGTATAGTGTTATTTTTTAAATCTGTAACTTCTCCACTTATAGTAACTAAATTTCCTAAAATATCTTTATAATCTAAATAATCTTTACCATAATAATTACATTTTATTAATTCGCTACTATCAAGTATAAAAGTTAATTTATCTTTACTTATATCAACTTCTTTTACTATTCCAGTAAATTTCTCATAATTAGTAATTTTACTTTCATAATGTATAAAATAAGTAAATATTAAAACATAAAAAAGAAGGAAGATAAAAAGAAAATAGTAAGTATATTTAGACTGTAATATTATCTTTAATCTTTGCAAATATTGCATCTCCTATACCACTTATATTCATTATATCTTCGATTTTCGTAAATTTAGTTGTAGTCCTATACTCTATTATACTATTTGCTTTACTTTCACCAATTCCTGATAAGGTCATTAATTCTTCTTTACTAGCAGTATTTAGATTAATAATAGTACTTGTATTTTCATTAGTTTCATTATTATCTTCTACTATATCATTACTATTAATAATAGTCTCATTAGAAGTTGTTGAATTGTCTTCACTATTTTCTGTGACTATTTGACTAGAACCAATACTTGTACAATTACTAATATCTACTTCTGGACAAATGCAAGTAGTAATTTCTTCTTCTTTTTTATCATTTACTTTTAACTTTTTATATTCACTTTTAGTATAAATATAAATAACCATTTCTTCTTTAACTTTCTTTGCTAAATTAATATTATTGGTATAAGCAGTGCTTTTAAAACCTTCTGCCATATTTACAACATCATTAATAATATTATCACTATTAACAAGATAAACACCTGGTTTTTTTACTGCCCCTTTAATTTCAATATAAAATTCATTTACGCTTTCTTCTTCGTTATTTATCGCTACTACTTCATTTAAACTGACTTCTTCATTGTTTTGATTAAAACAAAATATCGCAAATAAAATAATGAATAAAACATTTAAAAAAATACTAATAATTAACGCGATTAATTTCTTATCATGAATAAATTCAAAAAAATCCATATTTCCTCCTTTCACTATATATTTACGAAGAAATTTATGGATTTCCTTTTTTTCTTTATTAATTACTAATATTTTTTAATTCTAATTTATATTTAGTTTCTTTATTTTCATACGCTACTCTTTGAGAAATAAATAACATAGCAATAAAATTAAGAGTAGATGAACCACCATAACTTAAAAGAGGAAGCGGTACACCAGTTAGGGGAATAATTGATAACATACCACATAAATTAACGATTATATGAAATAGAAAATACCAAAATGTTCCATAGGCTAAAATAGAATTTCTTAAATTATAAGCATCTTTAGCAATTTTTAATAAACGATATAAAAGAATACAATAAAGAATTAATACTCCAATACCAGCAAGAAGGCCTAACTCTTCCACTAAAATAGCATAAATAAAGTCAGTATGACTTTCTGGTAAATATAAGTATTTTTGCGTACTTTTTCCTATTCCTACTCCAAATAATCCGCCATTATTTATCGCAATATACCCATTACATACTTGATAACCTGTTTCTTCTTTATATCTTTGACAGGGATTTTGAAATTGAAAACGACTCATTTGCGTACTATTTAAAATTTCTGTACCACTATATAATAAAATTCCTACACCAAGTACTAAAGCAATACCTAAAATCATCATTATTTTTGGTAAATTAGTTTTGGCCATTGGCACACTTATAAATATACAAAAAGCAATAGCAAGTAATATTGCGGCACTTCCAAAGTCTGGTTGCATCATAATTAAAATACCTAATATTAAAGCAATAGTTAACGGAAATAAATAAAAGTATACATTTTCTACTTTTTTCCTTATTAAATGATTATAAAATGCAGCCATAAAAATAATTAAAAATGATTTAGCAAATTCACTAGGTTGTAGGGCAATACCAGTTTTAGGAATATAAAACCAACTTTGAACATGATTAGTAATACTTCCATATAGAAGAAGCATTATTAAAACACCCATAATACCAAATATTAAAAACCAAGAAATTCCTTTATACCATTTAGTGGGAATACATAAAATAAATAAAGAACCTATATATGCCGTAATAAAAAATATTAATTGTCTTGTAAAAAAATATGTCGATGGTTTATTATATCTTAATATTGCGGCGATAGAAGAAGAACTAAAAACCATAAGAAGGCCAATACAACTTAAAATAATTGTGACAATTAATAATGGTTTATCAATTTTTGCTAAAATCCTTCTCACTTATTCTCACCTTTACATAATAATACCACAAAATAAAGGTTATCTAAATAAATATTTACTTTTTTAATGTCAAAATGTGACTATGATTAATAAAATATAATAGATACATAAAGGAGGTATTAATATGTATTATTATGGAAATAACGGCTACTATGGCGGTGGTTATGCCAATACTCCTTGTTATGGTGGTAACTATGCTGGCTATACAAGTGGGTATGGTATAGGGGCTGCTATATGGATTGTCTTATTCATATTATTAGTAATAATTATAGGTGCAGGTTGGTTTGGAAATAATAACAACAACTGCAATGGTTGTAATAACTAGGGGCTTAAGCCTCTTTTTATTTGCTATCTAAATTTATTTCTTTTAAATAATTTTTTATTTTTTCATTTAACTTAGTATTTAATAATACTTGCATCTTATCTGTTGCTTCTAATAAATAATTAGAATCAAAGTTACTTAAAAATCTGATAAAATAAGTTTCTATAAAAAGTTCTGTAAAATTAGTAGTAATCTCTTCTAAAAAATCATTAATTTCTTTTTTCATAAAATTCTCCTTACATTACTTATATACGACAAAAATTATTTATTTCCTTTTTATTATGATTAAATATTTTAAAAAATATGCAAATTCATGAAAATAATAAATTAATACATAAAAAAAGACGAATTATTCGCCTATTTA
>CALVZO010000004.1 GCA_944372545.1 uncultured Bacilli bacterium
CATTTAATGAAAGTAGATGTAGAATCGACATTTGAACCAATTATAGGTAGTGAACTACAAAGTAAAGAGTTGATTAATTATTTAATGAAAGATTATGAAAGTGATCCAAGTAGTATTTGGAAGAGCGAAATATTTGGAAGAAGCCTAGAGGTTATTGTGCAAGAAGGCATTCAAGCAAAACTTAATATGATGCCAGATAATACAAGATTTAAGTTATCAAATACAGTGACAAAAATTGTCAATAAAGGAAGTAATAATTTAATAGCAATAGTTTTATAAGGGGATTTTTACCTCTTTTTCATTAGGAATTATGATATTTTTGCAATTTATTAGTAAATTCTTTGTGTTTTTTATTGATTTTACTACATATTTTTGCTAATCTTAATATGTAAGGACAATGGTTCTTAAAAATGATTATGTTATGAGGAGGTAAAAAACATGTCAAAAACAGAATTAGTTGAAATCATTGCTGAAAAAGCAGAAATTTCTAAAGCCGCAGCAGCACGTGCATTAGATGCTACTTTAGAAGGAATTGCTAAAGGACTTAAAGATGAAGGAAAAGTTACTTTAGTTGGATTTGGTACTTTTAGTGCTAAAAAAAGAGCCGCTAGAGAAGGTATTAATCCATTAACTAAAGAACCTTTAAAAATTCCTGCTAAAACTGTTGCAACATTCAAAGCTGGAAGCAAACTTAAAGATTCATTAAACTAATAGTAAAGTTTAGTCAAAAATGGTTAGCGTTTGCTAACTTTTTTGTTTTAAAAGCATAATTTAAAGTATAATATATTTAGAGGTAATATGAAGAAGAAAAAGTACATATTTTTAATTATTGGATTATTTTTAATAGTTATTCCTTATTTTATAAATGTTTATAGTATCTATAGACTTATTTCTGTATGTCTTGGAATAATTTTAGTTGATATTAGTTTTATTTTTCAAGAAAAGAAAAATATTTTCTTGTTATTTTATTTTCCTATATTATTATTAATATTTACTTATAGTATAGATTATATAAAAACTTATACTTTAAATTTAAAATCTATATTTGTCATAGAAAACAAAATAAACGAAAAAGTTTCCATTTATAACAGTTTGTTATACCGAGTTTTTGACTGTGATGGAGAATATATATTTGATAATAATTATGAAGATAATTACAATTGTGATACTTCCTTAATTACCGAAATAGATATTAATAAATTATTAAATGAACCTAAAAATAGTTATCATGAATACAAAAATGATTTTATAAAAGTTAGAGGGAAAATTAGTAAAATAAGTGGAACAAGCAGTATTGAGTTACAGGCCTATACTGAAGTAGATGGCAGTGTTAATGGTTATGTTAAATTTAATGAAACAAGCAAATTGATTATTAATTTAAATGGCGATTATGTATCTAATTATAAAATTTATGATTATATTATAGTAGTGGGGTTATTAGATAGTTATGATAGTAAAACAAATACTTTAACATTAACAGATACATTAATTGAAGAGAATAATATATATGATAATTATGATATACATGTTATTGAAAGTTCTAAATGTAGCCATGAATTAAAAGAATATGTTGATGGTGTTTATTTATATTGTTTAGATAATATATACTTAGATTATAAAGTAGATAAATATGAATTAAGTTATTCTTTAAAAGATAAAAAAGTCACTTTAGATAGTATTAAAAAGGGCAGCGAAACTGAAGTAATTGATGATAAAAAAGTATTTTACTTAGATAAATTTAATATTATATCTTGTAGTGAAGATAAAAATATTTTTGTTAGTAAAGAAGAAAAAATAAATGTTTCAATATGTGAAGAAGAGTAGTAAAACTAGTATAAAAAGGCCAAAAATGTTCTTGTCACCCAAAATCAATTATGATATACTTATTTTATACGTGATTTTAATGTGAGAAACGGGGATTATATTTGGAACACTACTTTACTAACAATCAAAATTTAAAGAGTGAATTAAGAGATATTTCTTGTGTTTTTAATGAGCAAGAATTTTTATTCAAAAGTGATAATGGTGTTTTTTCTAAAAATAGAATTGATTATGCAAGTTTATTTTTAGTTAAAACTTTTTTTGCTTTTAATAAAAAATCTTTTAATAGCATTTTAGATGTTGGTTGTGGGTATGGTTTTATTGGTATAGTTCTAAGTAAAACATTAAATAAACATGTAGATATGATAGATATCAACAAAAGAGCAGTTCATTTAGCAAAGATGAATATTACAAATAATCAAGTAGATGCCAATGCTTGGGAGAGTAATGTTTATGAAAGTGTTCTAAAAAAATATGATTTAATTATTACTAATCCACCAATACGAGCAGGTAAAAAAGTAGTATTAGAAATACTTAAAGGTGGGTTAGAAAGATTAAATGAATCTGGGGAAGTGTGGTTTGTTATATCCAAAGATCAAGGAGCAAAAAGCATAATAAAAGAACTAGAAAAAGTATCTACAGTAACCATTTTAGATAAAAGTAAAGGATTTTGGGTAATAAATGCCAAAAATTAGTTGACTTTACATTTAATTGTTGTTACAATTTTAAATTGGTGACGTATTTATATTTTTCGGATTAGAAATCTATGTATAGGGGTGATATCGTGGCTTATAAGACCTTAAAATTTGGTGATTATCGCGAAAGAAGAAGCTTTGCAAAATCAAAAAATACGCTAGAATTAGCAGACTTGTTAGAAATTCAAAAGAAAAGTTATCAAGACTTCTTAGAAAATGGCATTAAAGAAGTTTTTGATGATTTATTTCCTGTGGAATCATTTACAGGTAATATTTCTTTAGAATTTGGTGATTATTCCTTTGAAACACCAAGATACTCTATCAAGGAAGCAAAAGAAAGAATGGTAAATTATGCTGCGCCATTAAAAGTGCAAGCAAGAGTTTTCATTCATGAAACAGGAGAAGTTAAGGAACAAGAAATATTCCTAGGTGACATGCCATTAATGACTGAGGCAGGAACATTTATTATTAATGGTGCCGAAAGAGTTATTGTTTCCCAACTTGTAAGAAGTCCATCTATTTATTTTAAAAAGGAAATTGATAAAAATGGACGTCATATTATTTCGGGAGAAATAATACCTAATAAAGGAACATGGTTAGAATTTGAAACTGATGCTAAAAATGTTGTATATGTTAGAATTGATAGAACAAGAAAAGTTCCTGTCACAACATTCTTAAGAGCATTAGGATTATCTAGTGATGAAGATATTACTAGTGTTTTTGGTGAGAACGAATATTTAGAAAATACAATATTAAAAGATAGCACTAAAAACACTGATGAAGCCTTAATTGAAATTTATGAAAAATTAAGACCAGGCGAACCAGCAACACTAGATAGTGCTAAGAACCAAATAATAACAAGATTCTTTGATCGTTTCCGTTATGACTTAGCAAAAGTAGGCCGTTATAAATTTAATAAGAAATTAAATATTACAGAAAGATTACTTGGCTGTACATTAGCAGAAAATATTAAAGTTAATGGCGAAGTAATTGCGGAAAAAGGCACACTTATTGATAAAAATGTTTTAGGAAAATTAAAAGAAGTATTTAGTAATGGTTATAATTTAAAAGAAACTATTATTAATAATGAATTAGATGATTATAATAAAATTCAAGAAGTTTTAGTATTTGATAAAGAAGATAAGAAAAAGAAAATTAAAATTATCGGTATTGATACAAGTGTTGATGAAAAAAGACTTACAATACCTGATGTTTATGCTGCACTTTCTTATTACTTAAATTTACATGGCAATATTGGTAATACTGATGAAATTGATAACTTAGGTAATAGACGTGTTCGTCAAGTTGGAGAACTTATTCAAAATCAATTTAGAACTGGTGTTGCTAGAATGGAAAGAGTTATCAGAGAAAGAATGACAACTCAAGAAGTAGAAAATATTACACCAAAATCATTAATCAATATTCGTCCAGTAACTGCCGTATTAAAAGAATTCTTTGGATCAAGTCAATTATCTAAATTCATGGATCAAATTAACCCAATTGCGGAACTTACTGATAAAAGACGTTTATCTAGTTTAGGACCTGGCGGGCTTTCAAGAGAACGTGCTGGTATGGACGTACGTGATGTTAACTCATCTCACTATGGCAGAATTTGTCCAATTGAATCTCCAGAAGGACAAAATATTGGGTTAATTACAAGTTTAGCAGGTTATGCTAAAATAAATGAATATGGATTTATTATGACTCCATATAGAAAAGTAGTAGACAGTAAAGTTACAAATGAAGTTGTTTATATGACTGCTGATGAAGAACAAGATTTATATATTTCTCAAGCAACTGTTAAATTAGATAAAGATAATAAAATTGTTGATGATGAAATTTTAGTTCGTCATAATGGTGACAACGTTATGGTTAAAAAAGAATTAGTTGATTATGTTGACGTTGCCCCAAGTCAAGTAGTATCTATTACAACTAGTTGTATACCTTTCCTTGAATTTGATGATGCCAACAGAACACTTATGGGTTCTAACATGCAAAGACAAGCAGTTCCGCTTTTAACTAGTGAAGCACCAATTGTTGGTACTGGTGTAGAGTGGATTGCAGCAAGAGATTCCGGATCAACTGTTGTATGCAAGGCTGATGGTGTTGTTGAATGCGCTGATGGGTTAAAAATTGTTGTTAAAGTTGCTGAAGGAACAGATACATATCATTTAGCAAATTTTGAAAGAAGTAATGCTTCTAGTTCAATAAATCATCATCCTCTTGTTAAAAAAGGTGATAAAGTTCATAAAGGTCAAGTTATTGCTGATGGACCTTCTACTGAAAAAGGTGAACTTGCTTTAGGTAAGAATATGACTGTTGCTTTCATGACATATAATGGTTATAACTATGAAGATGCCGTTATCTTAAATGAAAGATTAGTTAAAGATGATGTTTATACATCACTACATATAGATCATTATGATATAGACTGTCGTGATACAAAACTAGGACCTGAAGAAATTACAAGAGATATTCCAAATGTTGGCGAAGATGCTCGTAAAAACTTAGATGCTGATGGAATTATCAAAATCGGTACTGAGGTTAAAGAAGGCGATATTCTAGTTGGTAAAGTTACACCAAAAGGTGTCCAAGAATTAACTAGTGAAGAAAAATTATTACATGCTATTTTTGGTGAAAAAACAAGAGAAGTTCGTGATACATCTCTAAGAGTTGAACATGGTGCTGGTGGAGTAGTTCATGATGTTAAAGTTTATACTAAAGAAAATTCTGATGAACTTCCTGCTGGTGTTTCCAAAGTTATAAGAGTATATATAATTCAAAAGAGAAAAATTCAAGTTGGCGATAAAATGAGTGGTCGTCATGGTAATAAAGGTGTTATATCATTAGTATTACCAGAAGAAGATATGCCATATTTACCAGATGGTCGCCCTGTTGATGTTATGTTAAATCCACTTGGAGTTCCATCTCGTATGAATATCGGTCAAATCTTAGAATTACATTTAGGTATGGCTGGTAAAAAATTAGGTGTTCATTATGCAACTCCAGTATTTGATAGTGCTTCTTGGGAAGATATTCAAGAAGAAATGAAAGAAGCCGGAATGGACGCTGATGGTAAAACTATTCTATATAATGGTCGTACTGGTGAACCTTTCGATCAAAGAATATCTGTTGGGGTTATGTACATGGTTAAATTACATCACATGGTTGATGATAAATTACATGCAAGAGCAACAGGACCTTATTCACTTGTTACTCAACAACCTCTTGGAGGAAAAGCCCAATTTGGTGGTCAAAGATTTGGAGAAATGGAAGTTTGGGCCCTATATGCTTATGGTGCTGCTCATGTATTACAAGAAATATTAACTGTTAAAGCCGATGATATTGTTGGAAGAGTTAAAGTATATGAAGCGCTAGTTAAAGGTAAACTTGTAAATCAAGCCGGAGTTCCTGAAAGTTTCCGTGTTCTTGTTAAAGAATTCCAAGCCTTAGGATTAGATGTTGAAGTAATTGATAATGATGATAAAGTATTAGAGTTCAAAGATATCGAAGAAGATGAAGATAATGATGAACCATTTAGAATCGAAGAAATAGAAATACCTGCAACTGATATCGATGAAGGTGAAGAGCCATTTGAAGAAGTTCCTTTAGAAGATGAAGAAGATTTAGAAGAAGATTCATTAGATGATTTAGAATTTCCTGGTGATATAGAAGATAATGAGGTGGAATAATGATAGATGTTAGTAAATTCAAGGGGTTAAAAATTAGTATAGCATCTCCCGAAAAAATTCGTAGTTGGTCTTATGGTGAAGTAAAAAAGCCAGAAACAATTAATTATCGTACATTAAAACCAGAAAGAGATGGCTTATTCTGTGAAAAAATCTTTGGACCAACAAAAGATTTTGAATGTTCTTGTGGAAAATACAAGAGATTAAGATATAAAAATATTGTTTGTGATAGATGTGGTGTAGAAGTTACTCGTTCAAAAGTTCGTCGTGAGAGAATGGGACATATCGAACTTGCTGCACCTTGCTCTCACATTTGGTTCTTTAAAGGTGTCCCTTCTAAAATGGGTCTTGTTCTTGATATGAGTCCAAGAGACTTAGAAGAAGTTTTATACTTTGTTAGTTATGTTGTAATTGACCCAGGAAATGTTCCACTAGAAGCAAAACAAACTTTATCTGATAAAGAATATCGTGCTTACTATGAAAAATATGGAAATACTTTCAAAGTAGGTATGGGAGCAGAGGCAATTCAAGAACTATTAAAAAATGTTGATTTAGAAAAAGAAATAGAAGAAGTAAGAAAAGAATTAGAAAATGCCACTAGTCAAAAAAGAATTCGTCTAGTTAAAAGATTAGATGCTCTAGTAGCGTTCTATGAATCAGGAAATAAACCAGAGTGGATGGTTCTTACAGTACTTCCTGTTATTCCACCAGAATTAAGACCAATGATACAACTTGATGGTGGAAGATTTGCAACAAGTGACTTAAATGATTTATATAGAAGAATTATTAATAGAAATAATCGTTTAAAGAAATTACTAGAACTTGGTGCTCCAACTATCATTGTTCAAAATGAAAAAAGAATGCTTCAAGAAGCAGTAGATTCTTTATTTGATAATGGTAGAAGAGGAAGAAGTATTACTGCGGCATCTAATAGACCACTTAAGAGTCTATCTAGTATGTTAAAAGGTAAACAAGGAAGATTCCGTCAAAA
Source organism: uncultured Bacilli bacterium (assembly GCA_944372545.1). Taxonomy (GTDB): domain Bacteria; phylum Bacillota_I; class Bacilli_A; order RF39; family UBA660; genus SIG200. The sequence goes on from CALVZO010000004.1 coordinate 7,197, forward strand.
CTTACTTGGTAAAAGAGTTGACTATTCAGGCCGTTCTGTTATCGTAGTTGGACCTAATTTAAAAATGTATCAATGTGGTCTTCCAAAAGAGATGGCTATTGAATTATTTAAACCTCATGTTATTCATGGTATAGTTGATAAAGGCTTAGCGCATAACATAAAGGGTGCTAAAAAATTAATCGAAGCAAGAGATGAATCTGTATGGGATATTGTTGAAGAAGTTATCACTGAATATCCGGTAATGTTAAATAGAGCCCCAACTCTACATAGATTAGGTATTCAAGCCTTTGAACCAAAATTAGTTGGTGGAAAAGCGATTCGTCTTCACCCATTAGTATGTACTGCCTTTAATGCTGACTTCGATGGTGACCAAATGGCTGTCCATGTTCCTTTATCAGAAGAGGCTAAAGCAGAAGCCCGTATTCTAATGCTTGGGGCCAACAACATCTTAAATCCAAAAGATGGAAAACCAATTGTTACACCAAGTCAAGATATGGTATTAGGTAATTGCTATTTATCTATGGAAGAAGCTGGTGGTAGAAATGAAGGTAAGGCATATAAAGACTGTAATGAGGCTTTAATGGCTTATGAAAGAAGAGAAATTGATCTTCATACTAGAATTGCTATTCCAGTTAAATCATTTAAACATAAATTATTTACGGAAGAACAACTCGATAAATATTTAGTTACTACTGTAGGTAAAATTAAATTTAATGAAATTCTTCCAGATACTTTCCCATATTTAAATGAAGGAACTAAAGAAAATATTGAAGGTATTACTCCAAATAAATATTTCTTAGAAATGGGTACTAATTTAGAAGAAGCAATTAAAGAAATGCCTTTAGTAAGTCCATTTATTCAAAAGACTTTAGGACAAATAATTGCCCAAGTATTTAAAAGATATAAAACTACCGAAACATCTGTTATGCTTGATAAATTAAAAGACCAAGGATTTAAGTATTCAACAGTGGCTGGTATTACTGTATCAGCGTCTGATGTAGTAAGAAGTGATGCTAAAGATGAAATTATTGCTGAAGCTAAGGGAAGAGTTGAAAAGATTAACAAACAATATCAAAAAGGTTTAATTACTGAACAAGAAAGATATAATGGTGTTATTCAAATTTGGACTGAAGCAACAGATCAAGTTAAAAATGCTTTAGCGGCTATATCAAAAGATGATTTTAAAAATCCAATATTCATGATGATGAACAGTGGTGCGCGTGGTAAAATTTCTAACTTTACCCAACTTGCTGGTATGCGTGGTTTAATGGCTAAACCTGATGGTACAACCGTTGAAATCCCAATTACATCATGCTTTATGGAAGGCTTATCAGTATCTGAATTCTTCTTATCAACACATGGTTCAAGAAAAGGTTCAGCAGATACAGCCTTACGTACTGCCGATTCTGGTTATTTAACAAGAAGATTAGTAGATGTTGCCCAAGACATTATTGTTAAAGAACATGACTGTGGTTCAATGCAAGGTGTTATTGTTTATGATTTGATTAATGATAAAGATGGTTCTGTAATTGAATCATTAGAAGAAAGAATTTTAGGTAGATTTACATCAAAGAAAATCATTGACCCAGAAACTAAACAAACTATTTTAGAAGCAGGCGAAATGATTACTGAAAATATTGTAGCCAAAATTAAAAAGGCTGGTATTAAAAGAGTTGAAATTAGAAGTGTTCTAACATGTAAAACTCAAAACGGTGTTTGTCAAAAATGTTATGGAAGAAACCTTGCTACTGGTAACTTAGTTGAAACTGGTGAGGCTGTTGGTATTATGGCTGCTCAATCAATTGGTGAACCTGGTACCCAACTTACAATGCGTACTTTCCATACTGGTGGAGTTGCTGGTGGAGATGATATTACCCAAGGGCTTCCTAGAGTTGAAGAATTGTTTGAAGCAAGAACACCTAAATTTAAAGCCACAATTGCTGAGATTACTGGTAAAGTTATAAATATTAAAGAAGAAAATGGTAAACATTATATTGTAATTGAAAATGAATCTGGTGTTAAAGAACATGTTACAAATTACAATATGAAAGTAAGAGTATTTGTTGGCGATGAAGTTAAAGCCGGAGAAAAATTAACGGAAGGTGTTATTTCACCAAAAGAGTTACTGGCGGTTACTGACCCACTTACTGCTCAAGAATACATTTTAAAAGAAATTCAAAATGTTTATAAATTACAAGGTGTTGATATTAATGATAAACACATCGAAATCATTGTTAAAAGAATGATTAACAAAGTAAGAATTATTGATGCCGGTGATACTGACTTTATTGAAGGTCTAACAGTAAGTTTAAGAGAATTTACTGAAGGAAATAAACCAGTTATCTTAAATGGTGGAGTTCCTGCTAAAGGTAATCCAATAATGTTAGGTATTACAAAATCTTCATTAGAAACAGAATCTTTCTTATCTGCTGCATCTTTCCAAGAAACAACAAGAGTTTTAACTGATGCTGCGATGCGTGGTAAAGTTGATAACTTAGTGGGATTAAAAGAAAATGTTATTATTGGTAAATTAATTCCAGCAGGTACTGGAGCAAAACAATATAGTGACATTGAATTACAATTAGAAAAAGAATTATTAGATGATGATGCAAGTGAAGTTTTAGAAGAAAGATTTTTAGCCAAAAATAATGAAGATGAACTAAATATAGAAGAAAGTCTTAGCGAAAGTTAGGACTTTTTTTAATAGACAAAAATTTATTAATATGATAAAGTGCTATTGGAGAGTAATTATGAGAGAAGTAAAAATAGGAAATATTTATAGACATTTTAAAGGTCACTTATATCAAGTTATTGATATTTGTTATGATGCTAATAGTGAAGGTAATGATTTAAAGAAAAAAGTTATTTATGAAGATATAAATAATAAAGATTTAAAATGGGTAAGAGATTATGATGAATTTAATAGTCTAGTTGATAAAGAAAAATACCCAAATGTAAAATCTATTTATCGTTTTGAAGAAGTAGATGATAATTTATTAGAAGTAACAAGAAATATGAAGATTACTAATTTAAGTGAATATGCTTCTAAGTATGAAGATGGTATTAGATTAAAGAAAGAAGATGATGATTTAAGACCAAGTTATTACCGAGATATTGATAGAATTTTATATTCTTTAGCGTATACTAGATATTTAGATAAAACTCAAGTATTTACGCATAGTGAAAATGATCATTTAAGTAGAAGAATGACTCATGTTCAATATGTTAGTAAAATTGGGAGAACTATTGGAAGAGCCCTAAATTTAAATGAAGACTTAATTGAAGCCGCTTCTTTAGGCCATGATTTAGGTCATACTCCTTTTGGCCATGTTGGTGAATCTATTTTAAATAAAATAAGTTTAGAAAATAATGAAGGATTCTTTAATCATAATATTCAAAGTGTGAGATTATTAATGGAATTAGAAAACTATGGCAATGGTTATAATTTAACACTCCAAGTTCTTGATGCAATTATGTGTCATAATGGGGAATTTGCTTTACAAGAATACCATAAAAATGAAAAAGATTTTACTAAATTTTTAGAGGAATATCATGCATCTTTTAAAGATAAAAATGTTTTAAAAAATTTAAAACCTATGACTTTAGAAGGGGCAGTAGTAAGAATTAGTGATATGATTGCTTATTTAGGTAAAGATATTGAAGATGCAGTTCGCTTAAATATCATTAAATATACTGATATTCCAAGTAATGTTAAAAAAGTTTTAGGAGTATCTAATAGAGAAATAGTAAATAAAATTATACTAGATATTATAAATAATAGTTTACATAAAGATTACATTAAATTAAGTGAAGAAGTATTTAAATGTATTATTGAGTTAAAGAAATTTAATTATGAAAATATTTATTATAAGGCTTATAGTAAAGAAGAACTAATACATATTGAAGATATATTTAGAAGTTTATTTCAAAAATATTTAGAAGATTTAAAGAATAATAATGAAGAGTCAATTATTATTAAAAATTATTTAAGTAAAATGAGTAATGAATATAAAAATAATAATAGTAAGGAAAGAATAGTTATTGATTATTTAGCAGGTATGACTGATGAATATATTATAAAACAATATAATTTATTATCATAATTTATTTTAAGTAAAACTTATAAATATAATAAATTATGCTATAATAACATTAGAGGTGACTTATGGAATATCGTAAATTCGATTTAAATTCATATAATATTCATACGATAAAAACTGATAAATTTAAAACAGTAAGAATGGAAATTATTTTTAGTAGAGAAGTAGCAAAGGAAGAAATGCCTTTCTTTACTTTTTTATGTGATTTATTAACAGATACCTCGAAAAAATATAAAACAAGAAAAGATATTGCCATAAGATTAGAAGAACTTTATAAGACAGTATTTTATGGAGTAACTAATAAAGCCGGTAATTTATTTACTACATCATTTGTTTTAGAATTTATTTCGCCAATATTTATTGAAGATGCTAGTTATTTAGAAGAAGTAATTAAATTTCCTTTTGAATTTATAAATAAACCAAGAATTAAAAATAGAGAATTTGATATAACATCTTTTAATATTGTCAAAAGAAGAATGAAAGAAGAAATAGAGGGTATTAAAGAAAATGCTTTAAGATTAGCATTAATTAATGCTTTAAATAAAATGGATCAAGAATCTCCTAGTGCAACAAGAGTTCTTGGAACTATAGAAGATTTAGATAAAATAACTCCAAGTAATTTATATGATACTTATTTAGAATTATTTAATAGTAATTGTGATATATTCATAATAGGTAATGCTAATATGGATAAGATAGTAGAGATTATTAAAGATAATTTTAAAAATAGAGTAATTAAATTAAATAAACCAAAATTATTAGTAAATAATAAAACTAGAAATAAATATCAACTTGTTAAAGATAATTCTAACTTTGTTCAAAGTACTCTAGTTATGATTTATAACATTAATAATTTAGATAATTATGATAAAGATATTAATTTTCATGTCTTTAATTATATTTTAGGGTCTGGGGGAATAACTTCTAAATTATATCAAAAATTACGTTCTGAAAATTCTTTATGTTATAGTGTAAGAAGTCTTTATTTAAAATATGATAATCTTTTAGTAATTGAAGTATCACTAGATAAAAGTAATGTTAAATTAGCAGAAAAATTAATAAGAAAATGTTTAAAAGAAATGCTTAAAGGAGAATACAGTGAAGAAGTAGTTAGTGATGCCAAGAAAAATTTAATTTTTTCTCTCAAAACAGGACTTGATAATAATGTTTCCATTTTAAATAATTATGTCTTTAATTATTTTGCTAATCTTCCTTTAATTGAAGAGAGAATTAAAGGTATAATGAACACTAATAAAGAAGATTTAATTAGATGTAGTAAAGCCATCTCTTTAAATACAATTTATATTCAAGATGCAGGTGATAATAATGACTGAGATAAATTTGCAAGGAATTAATGAAACTATATATTATGATGAATGCCCTAATGGTTTAAAAATATATATGTGGGTAAATAAAAAAGTTAATACTTTTTATGGAACTTTATCAGTTAAATATGGTTCAATTTATAATAAATTTAAAATCAAAAATAAAGTATATGAAACTCCAAGTGGAGTAGCCCATTTTTTAGAGCATGTAAAATTTAATGAAGATGAATCTACTACTGCTCATGATTATTTTTATAAATTAGGAAGTGACACCAATGCTTTTACAACATTTCATTATACTAATTATCAAGTATTTGGAAGTGATAATGCTAAAGATAATATTATTCATTTATTAGATTTTGTTCAAAATGATTATTTTAGTAAAAAGATAATTAATAATGAAAAAGGAATAATTATTGAAGAAGCCAAAATGGGTGAAGATGACCCATATACTATTATGTTATTTAAGCATTTAGATAATTTATTTAAGAGTAGTGAATATAAAAAGTTAATTACAGGAACTATAGAAGATATTAAAAAAACAACAATTGATGATATAAAATTAGTCTTTGATACATTTTATCACCCGAAAAATATGTTTTTAGTAGTAACTGGCAATTTTAATCCGTATGAAATAGTGGAAGCAGTAAAAGAAAATCAAAATAAAAAAGAATTTAAAGAATTTTTAAATCCGGAAAGAATAGTTTTAAAAGAAAATAAAAAAGTTAATAAAAATTATGAAGAAGTAAATGTTAATGTTGCTAGTAGAAAAATAAAAATAGGAATAAAGATACCTAAAAAATCATTAAAGAATTATGATGATTTACATATTCGAATTTATCTTAATATGTTATTAAAGGCTAATTTTGGTAATACAAGTGATTTTAAAGATGAATTATTACAAAAAGAACTAATTAATAGTATGTCTTATATGACAGAAATATTTGATTACTATGTAATTATTATGTTTACAATTGATAGTCCATATAAAGAAGAAATTAATAAAGTTTTTCAAGAAAAATTTCAAAATATAGATATTTCTTTAGATACCTTTAAAAGAATTAAAAAATCTAATATTGCTTCTTTAATATTAGAATATGAAGATGTAGAATTTGTAAATAATTTAATTCAAACAGAAATATTATATTATGGGAAGATTATTGATAATTTAAAGGAAATATATACTAATTTAGAATATAGTGAAATTGAAGAATTTATTAATATTTTAGATTTATCAAATACTAGCACATTAATTCTTAATCCTTTAGACAAATAAAAAGTGCCAAATTATATGACACTTTTTTATTATCTGTTATAGAACTCAACAATTAGTTGTTCATTAACTTCTCTATTTAATTCGCTTCTTTCTGGAATTCTTACATATTTACCAGATAATTTTTTATTATCAAATTCTAAATAAGCAGGAATATTTCTTTTATCTTCTAAAGATGCTAAAATTGCTGGGTGATTTAAAGAATTTTCTTTAACGCTAATTGTATCACCAGGCATAACTCGGTAAGATGGTATATCAACTTTTTTATCATTAACTAAAATATGTCCATGATTAACTATTTGTCTTGCAGCACGACGAGTTTTAGCCATACCTAAACGATAAACTAAATTATCTAGTCTTGATTCAAGTAATACTAATAGATTTTCACCAGCAATACCAGCCATTTTTTGGGCTTTATCAAATGTTTTATGGAATTGTTTTTCAGTTAATCCATACATTAATCTTACCTTTTGTTTTTCTTGTAATTGAATTCCATATTCACTTGATTTTTTCTTTCTGTCATTACCATGTTGTCCAGGTGCATAAGGACGACGTGCTAATTCTTTACCATTTTCAAGAGTAGAGAATCCTAATCTTCTTGATTTTTTATAAACAGGTCCTGTATATCTTGCCATAATATCTCCTTTCTATTAATTTACAATATTTGTATTTTATTTTACCTAAATTATAGGGAGTTTTTTTAATTTCACCTAGGCAGTCTAGGTTACTTTATTTTGCAAAAAACACATTATAACTAAATAAAATAACTGCCAAATTAATTGCATAATTATTATACTATATTATAAGATTTTGTCAAATATGTCTTGTCAAAAAATAAAACCTATGGTATATTAAATATGCATTTTGAGATGGCGATGTAGCTCAGCTGGCTAGAGCATCCGGTTCATACCCGGCAGGTCGTGTGTTCGAATCACACCGTCGCTACCATTTAATAAATTAAACTAATTCAAAACGAATTAGTTTTTTTGTTTCCAACATTTTTTAACCTTTTACACTTTTCTTCCACGTATTTTCTTTTAATAATAGTAACTATATTTTATATATTCTAAAATAAATGTTCATTTTATTTATTTTCTTTAATTAATTTTCTTATAATGCTAGAAACTGACTTATCTAAACTAAATAATTCTGAATATAAATACATTTTTCTAAAAAGATTAGAATCTTTACTACATCTTTCCTCAATTTTCTTTCTTATCTTATAAGGTAACATATTATTAGGAATATGAACTATATATCCACAATGAGGACATAATTGATAATAACGAAATAAAGAGTTTTTTGAGTCCACAAAAATTTCTTCTTCATTAACATAAAAAGTTTTACCACATGGATTAGTATGTTCTGGTCTTGTTAAATTTATATTTATATCATTATTACATACTAATTCTAAATTCCATGGCAATTCATCATGATTTGTAAGATAAATTGCTTGTTTTTCTTCTTCTGTTAGCAAAGATAGATTATCTTTATAATGGTTTTCAATATCGGCTAAATATTTAATAAAATTTCCTTTTTTCAAGCCAATATCACTTAATTCTCTTCTTGGATGTCTATCTTCTAAAGATACACTCTCATTTAAACTTGATAAGTGTTTTAAGTCTTTAAAATTAATTGAATAACCACTAGTCCATATTTTACCATCATTTGAGTATCTATCTATTCTAAAATATTCATCAAGAGCAACTAATTTATTTTCCTTATTTTTTAAATCTCCGAATTGTTCATTAATAAATTTTCTTACTAATGTAAATAACTTCCAAGAATTTAATTTTAACCACATTATATTTGGTAAATCAGCATTATAATCTTTAACCAAATTTAAACCTAATTTAACTTTTTTTTAATAATCTAAATTTTTCTTTTGTATTTCTAAATTTTTATATAAATTACCTTCTTTAAAAGGTATATCACTTAATAAAAAGGACTCTAAATCTAAAAGCAATGATTTTGGTAAAGCTTTTAAACTTATTAATAATTTATTATTTATTAAATCCCTATACCCTAATTTTTTAAGTTCTCTATTAAGTCTTTCTCTTTCTTCTTTTGTTTGTTGATACATGTATGGTGCTAGTATAAAGGAAGCATTCTCATAAATATATTTATATCTTCCAATTAACTCTTTTTTTATTTCTTCTTTATTCATCTTTAAAACCTTTCTTATAATTTTATTATATAGCAAATGATATATCTTGGAAATTTTTATTATTATAAAATAAAAATACTTGGCAACTTAATTCTTTTGCGATATGATAATTATGTAATTGCCCAGTAGCCAAGTGGTAAGGCATCAGATTCTGACTCTGACATTTCGTGGGTTCGAACCCTACCTGGGCAGCCATAAGAAATATCCTGCGATAAGCAGTTTTTTTATTTCAAAATAAATAAGATTATATTATAATAGGATTGATATGGAGGAAATTTTATGACTAATAAAGAATTTGCTGATTTATTATTACCTAATGTTGAACATGACTGGCAATATTATGAATCACTTTATCCAGCTAGAAATTTAGAAAAAGGAGCAATGGTAACAAGATTTGCCCCTAGTCCAACGGGATTTGTTCATATGGGAAGCTTATATACTTCATTTGCAGCTTTACAACTTGCTCATCAAACTCATGGAATATGTTATTTAAGAATTGAAGATACTGATGGTAAAAGAACTGTAGAAAATGGTATTAAAGGTATAATTAATGATTTTAAAAATTTAAACATTAATTTTGATGAAGGTTGTGGCTTCGGTGGTAATTATGGACCATACGTTCAATCTGAAAGAAAAGATATTTACCAAGCTTATGCTAAAAAATTAATTGAAGAAGATTTAGCATATCCTTGTTTTTGTTCAAGTGAAGAATTAAATGATATTAGAAATTATCAAGAACATAAAAAATTGAGAATTGGTTATTATAAAAAATATGCTAAATGTCGTGATTTAAGCAAAGAAGAAGCTGTAAATAAAATTAAAAATGGAGAATCTTTTATAATTAGATTTAGATCACAAGGAAATTTTGATAATAAAATAATATTACATGATGCTATTAAAGGTGATATTGAAATGCCTGAAAATGATATTGATGATGTAATTATAAAAAGTGATGGCTTACCAACTTATCATTTTGCTCATGTAATTGATGATCATTTAATGCATACAACTCATGTAACAAGAGGTGATGAATGGATTTCCAGTTATCCAAAACATCATGAATTATTTAAACTTCTTAATTTTGAAGAACCAGTTTATGCCCATATTGCACCAATTACTATTAAAGAAAATAATACTATTCGTAAACTTAGTAAAAGAAAAGATAAAGAAGCTGCAATTAGTTATTACCATAAATTAGGTATTCCTACAGAAGTAATAAGATTATATTTAGCTACTATTGAAAATTATGATTTTGAAGAATGGTATACAAATAATCCAACTCTTGGGATAAATGATTTTAAATTTGAATTTAGTAAAATGCCTATTGGTGGTACTTTATTTGACATTGAAAAATTATTAAGTATTTCTAAGATATATTTTAGTAGAATGAAAAATACTGAATTATATGAAAGATTATTAAATTATACTAAAGAATATGATGAAGAATTTTATAATATTTTAATAAATAATAAAGAATATGCTTTAAATGTATTAAATATTGAAAGAGATATTCCTCGTCCTAGAAAAGATATTGCATCATTATCTGATGTCAGAAAAGAATTTTGGTATATGTTTAATGAATTATTTGATAATAATAATGATTTATATGAAGATGTTAAAATATGTGATAAAAATATCATTATCAATTATATAAATAATATTTATGATATTAATGATAATGAAGATGTATGGTTTACTAAAGTAAAAGAATATGCTTGTAATAATGGTTATACTGCTGATAAAAAAGCATTTAAAGAAAATCCTGATAAATATATTGGAATGGTAGCTACTTTCTGTGCATTACTTCGTGTTATTATATGTAAAAAAAATATGAGTCCTAATATTTATTATTTAATTAAATATTTAGGAAAAGAAGAATTAATTAAACGTACTGAATTATTTTATAAAAAAATAAACAACTAACCTAAATTAGTTGTTTTTTAAAGCATTAATGCTAATTAACTATTGGTAGTCTGAACGGGATTTGAACCCGTACATATATGCTTGAGAGGCATACGTGTTAACCCTTTCACCATCAGACCAAAATAATAATGTCCTTAAAGACATTATTATTTTAGCATTATTTTAAAACTTTGACAAGATTTCTTAATATTCTAATTAATTTTTTCTAAATATTTTTTACTACACCAACGATTTTCTTCCTTACTAACTTTTACCCAAGTACCATCTGTATCATAAACTTGTACTCTAGAACCATTTTTAATCGTATTTAATACTTTTGATAAATAAAGTGATGGTTTATTACGAACATTTAACCCTTCTTTATCAGCCCCTATAACAACATAATAGATAGGACATTTATTAGATAAATACCTACTAAAAACCCATTCATTAGGACCTATTCTACTCCAACCATCTTTTTCTTCGTATACAATAACTTTAGTAGCTGTTGTAAGTAATTTACCTGTTTTTTTACCATTAGGACTTTCTCTTACATTAAGACCTTCATCATCCACATCATATACATACTTAATATTATCTCTATCAGGATCTATTTCATCATAATACTTTAATTCTTTACCATACTTTTCTTTAGTACTAGCATCAACTACCTGCCAAGGATAAACATAGCAATAATCAAAAACATTTAAATTAGCATCATGATAAAAATTAACATCAGGACTACTTAAACCGAAGTGTAAATGAGGGCCAGTAACCTTACCAGTAGCACC
>CALVZO010000005.1 GCA_944372545.1 uncultured Bacilli bacterium
ATCTCCAAAAAGTTTTAAAACTATCATTATAAGTAGTGATTCCTTAATTGCTAGCGATTATGAATTATATACAGGTGGTTCCAATTCTGGTGAACTTTCTATGGGATTTTATAAAGAAAGTAATTATGTAAAAGGAAATATTATCAAAATAAATGGTATATCTACATTTACTATTCAAAATACAATAAATCTTTATAATTAAAAATGGTTTATCTTCCTTATTTATGGACATACTAAATATGTATTTATATTTGTTTGACATTATAAATTTAAATTTTATTGAAGAAACAAAAAATGCGTAGTATGATGTAATAAAGGGTAGTGAGATTTATGGCTAGTAAAAATAATTCTAATAAAAAGAACATTAGCAAAAAAAAGCAACCAGTAAAAAACAATACAAATACTAATAAAAAAAATAATAATGCTAACGAAGTCATTATGAAAGTATTAGTGTTTTTGGGAGTATTAATTTTATTTTTTATCATAGTATATCTAATGTATTATTTCTTTGTTTCTAAAAGTGATATAGAAATAAATATTTCTACCGATAAAAAAATGGAATATATTACTTTGGAAGGCGAAGAAGAATTGATAATGACACAAAAATATGTTAGTGATTTAGCCTATAGCATGCGTTATGATGTAAATAATTTTAAAGTTTTTAAATACAAACAAAAAGATATTTTTAAATTTTTAAATGATGAACGAGTTTTAGTTGCAGTAGAAAAATCTTCTTTACCACAAAACTGTTCTGAAGTAACTAGCGAAAATGATTATTATAATTGTTATGTTATTTTAGACAATTATACAGAAGAATATTATATATCTCAAAGTAATGCCACTTATAAAATAACAATTAAATCGCCAAATACTAGTGAATATCAAGAAGGTGTTAGAACTAGAATAGATTATATGTTAGAAACTTTTACAATGAACTAATCTAGTTCTTTTTTAATGCTTTCTTTTAGTATTCATGCTATAATTATATTGGTGATAAATTTGAAAACAAATTATTTTAGCATAACATTTTGGTTTAATATATTTACTAATCATACCGAATTTTTAGAAATTTTAAGAGAAAAATTTTCTTCTGAATTTTCTCAATATAACATACAAGCATTAGATAATAACTTAATTGTTCCTATAATTACTTCTTATAACAAAGAAAATTTCTCTGATATATCTATGAGTCAAATAAATTTGCAATATAATATTCATAATCAAGATTTCACTAACTTTACATCTTTTAAAGAAACAGCCTTAAAAATTTTTGAATTACTAACTGAATATGGAATTGAAGTTTTACATACAGCAATATTTGTAAATGGTGAAATAATAGATGATGAAGCCTTAGAAAAAATATCTTCTAATTTCTTAAATCCTAAAATAGTTAATGATAATTTTGTTGATGCTACTATTAAAATTGGAGAAAAGCATGAAGATTTATTTTATAAAATTTTTACTATCTTAAATAAAAAGAAAATTAAGTTACCAAGAAAAGTAGATGAACAAGGGCGCTTAATTCCAATTCCTTTAATTTCTTGGAACGGCTCTTTTGTTGAAAATGAAATAATTGAAATTTCTTATGAACTTAATGATAAATATTCCTTTGATTTTACTAAAAATTATCATACAACTGAATTTCATTTAAATAAAATGTTATACTTAATTGAAAATAATTACCTTGAAGATATAAAAGATTTTATAAACTCTCATTAATAGTTAATATTTGTTTAATGTAAATAATTTTATTATTAATATAAATTTTTTTCTCATTATTATTTATTCCATTTATTTTACCTTTAATATTTAAAACATCTCCATTATAGTAATATTTTATATTAATAATTTCTTTTAAATGATAGGCATCTTTAATATTTTCCTCTAATATATTTAATTGATCTTCAGATAGAGTAGGAAATACCCTCCTATCTTTTTTATTGTGAATTTCTTTTAAAATTTTACTAGATGCATAACACGAATCAAAAGGTTGCCATTTAATAATACCCCTGTCTATCATGAATAATGTCCTCCTATTTTTTTATTTCTTTCTATTGCAGTAGAATCGTTTAACAAATTAGTAGCCTTTAATAAACTATTTTTTCCATATTTTCCTTTAATTTTATCAACTGTATCATTAATCTTTTTGTTACCATCTTCCTTAATATCAAATAAATTTAATTGCACGTTTTCTTTTCTTTGTAAAGAAGAGAGACTAATAGTTACTTTTCTAATTGGCATATTTTCATAAAATTTATCAAAAATAATTAAGCAATATTTTAAAATTTCATAACTAGAGTCGGTGGGAATATCAAGTTTTATTGTATGGTAAAATCCGCCAATTTCTTCTTTGGAATAACCTATACCAAACCCAATACTTTTGGTAAGTTTATTATTAAATCGTAATCTTTGTGTTAAAACATCAACCATTTCCGAAATAATAATTTGAATATTTTCGCTATTATAATCTTTGAATAAAACTTGGGAGTGACTATAAGATTCCGATTTGGCTAATTTTTTATAATCTTTAATAATACTTAAATCAATACCATTGGCATGATTCCATAATTCTAATCCCATAACTCCAAATTTATCTTTTAAAATATTCTTATTATATTTTGCTAAATCTCCAACTGAATAAATATTCATTTTATTTAAATTAAAAGCCATTCGTTTACCAATTCCCCACATTTCTGTAAGTGGCTTTATTTTCCACAACTTATTTTCAATATCTTCATAAGTCCACTTAGCAATATTATTTTTATTGTGTTTTGCCTCAATATCCATAGCAATTTTGGCTAAAAGCATATTCGGTCCAATACCACAAGTAGCGGTCAATCCCGTTTTTTTAAAGATAGTATCTAAAATTAATTGAGCAAGTTCCATATCACTTTTCTTATATAATTTTAAATAATTGGTTATGTCTAAAAAACATTCATCAATTGAATATATATGCAAATCTTCTTCTGATACAAAATCTAAATAAATACCAACAACTTCTTTTGATTTTTCAATGTATAAACTCATTTTCGGATTAACTATTTCATATTTTATATGTTTAGGAATTTCAAATAATCTGCCTCTTGATTTAACGCCTTGTTTTTTTAAATAGGGGGTAACGGCTAAAGTGATGGCTCCATCGCCTTGATTTTTATTTGCGACAACTAAAGGGTAGGTAAAGGGATTTAAGCCTCTTTCAACGCATTCGCATGACGCAAAAAAACTTTTTAAATCAATACACAATATATTTCTTTTTGGGTATAAATTTTCCATAGTTCCTCCAAACGTTTGTTCATACAAGTAAAGTATATTATGTTTTCAACAATTATGCAATACCTATTTTTGGTAAATATTTTTTTCTAAAAATTTTTTCTTTTACTTGCTATAAATCTAATTAAAATGTATACTTAATTTATGAAAAAAATATTGTTGAAAATTATCGAACTTTACCAAAAAACACCACTATCTTGCCATAGTAAATGTAAATTTTACCCAACATGCTCTAATTATATGAAAGAAGCAGTAGAAGTCCATGGCACATTTAAAGGATTATTTTTAGGAATCAAAAGAATTTTTAGATGTAACCCCTTTAGTAAAGGCGGAATTGATTTAGTTCCCAAAAAATCAAAATAAAAATTTTGCTAAGTTTAAAATCCTAAATAATTATTGCAAAAGAAAAACAAAAGTGATAGAATTAATTCATAAATCGATTATGAGAAACACGATTACTAAAATTTTATTTTAAAGAGAGTTAACAAATTGGTGTAAGTTAATAAATAAGTTTAGTAGTTACTATTCTCTAGTGAGTCTAATAAACTTCGGTTAAATGCCGTTATTTTAATTAAGATAAACAAAGGATGGTACCGTGAATTTCACTCCTAGAATTAGGAGTTTTTTTATTGATTAGAAAGGATTATTTTATGAAAGAAATATTACATGATGAAAGATTAAACAAATTAAATCATAGTTGTGCCCATTTATTAGCCCAAGCCGTAAAGCATTTATATCCCGAGGCAAAATTTTGGGTTGGTCCCGTTATTGAGGAAGGGTTTTACTATGACATTGATTTAGGTGATAAAGTTATCACTGAAGAAGATATTCCTTTAATTGAAAAGGAAATGAAGAAAATAGCCAAAGATGGTAAAAGAATTGTTAGACGCGAGTTGTCTTTAGAAGAGGCTTTAGAAATGTTTAAAGATGACCCATATAAATTAGATTTAATTAACAGAATGGAAAAAGATGCTGTTATTTCTTGCTATACTCAAGGAGATTTTACTGATTTATGCCGTGGTCCTCATGTTGATACTGTTAAAGAATTAAAATATTTTAAATTAATTAAGTTTAGTGGTGCTTACTTTAAGGGAGATGCCAAAAATAAAATGTTACAAAGAATTTATGGAGTATGCTTTGATAATGAAGAAGATTTATTAGAATACTTACATGAATTAGAGGAAGCAAAATTAAGAGATCACCGTAAAATTGGCAAAGATTTAAGTATATTCATGACTCATGATTTAGTAGGTAAAGGTATGCCTTTATGGTTACCAAACGGAGCAATTATTAGAAAGCAACTAGAAAATTATATTTATGAAAAAGAACAAAATTTAGGCTATAAGCATGTTTATACACCATGCGTTGGTACAGTTGATTTATATAAAACATCAGGACATTGGGATCATTACAAAGAAAATATGTTTCCTTCTATGCAAGTTGATGAAGAATCTTTTGTATTAAGACCAATGAACTGTCCTCACCATATGTTAGTGTATGCTAATGACTTACATTCTTATCGTGATTTACCAATTCGTATTGGAGAATTTGCTACAGATTTTCGTTACGAAGCAAGTGGAGCAGTTAAAGGATTAGAAAGAGTTCGCTGTATGTGTCAAAACGATGCTCATCTTTTTGTCCGCCCTGACCAAATTGGTGAAGAATTTAAAAAAGTTGTCGAGTTAATTTTAGATGTTTATAAGGATTTTGGCATTAAAAATTACAAATTCCGTTTATCATTAAGAGATAAAGAAGACAAAGAAAAATATTTTGATGATGATAAAATGTGGAACGAAGCCGAAGATAAATTAAGAGAAGTTTTAAATGATTTTGGTATAGATTATTATGAAGCAATAGGAGAAGCCGCATTTTACGGACCAAAATTAGATGTTGAAGTTAAGCCAGCCGTAGGACCTGAAGTAACTTTATCAACATGTCAATTAGATTTCCTTTTACCAAGAAGATTTGAACTATTCTATATTGATAAAGATAGAAACAAACAAACACCAGTAGTTATTCACCGGGCTATTTTTGGAACATTTGATAGATTTACGGCCTTTATTTTAGAAGAAACCAAAGGAGCTTTACCATTATGGCTTTCACCAACACAAATTAGTATTATCCCTGTAAATAATGAGTATCATTTAGAATATGCAGAAAGCATTGCATCTAGTTTAAAAGATTACCGTGTTGAAGTTGACCGCCGTAGTGAAAAATTAGGTTACAAATTAAGAGAAAGTGTTACTAGAAAAATTCCTATAACTTTAATAATTGGTCAAAAAGAAGTAGATAATAATAATGTTAGTTATAGAGAATACGGAAGTGAAGAAACAATTACCGTCTCTTTAGAAGAATTTAAGAAAATTTTACAAGAAAAAATTGCTAATAGAAAGTAGTTTTAAATTTAAAAGAAAGGGCTTGAAATGTATTATAATAAAACGAAAGAAGAAATAGAAGAAGAATTAAAAACAACTGCTTCGGGACTTAGTGATGAAGAAGTTGATAAAAGATGCGAACAATACGGAAAAAATGTCTTACCAAAGAAGAAAAATGATAGCATTTTCAAAATATTTTTCAGTGAATTTAAAGACCCAATGGTTATTTTACTTCTTTTTGCTATTATAGCCTCATTACTTGCTAGTGAATTCGTTGATGCCATAGCGATATTATTTATTGTTTTAATTGATGCCATTATGGGAACTTATCAAGAAAACAGAGCCAATAATACCGCTCTTTCTTTGGCTAAATTAGTGGAAGCAAAAGTAAGAGTCATTAGAAATGGTGAAGTAATTTATATAAAAGCCGAAGATTTAACAATTGGTGACTGTGTTTTATTAGAATCAGGCGATAAAATAAGTGCTGATTTAAGAATAATTGAAGCACATAATTTAACAATTGATGAATCAATTTTAACAGGTGAAAGTATTCATGTTAGTAAAAATAGTGAAGTAATAAAAAAAGAAAATTTAATTATTTCCGAACAAACTAATATGGCTTTTTCTGGAACTACCGTGGTTACAGGAAGAGCAAAGGCTATAGTAGTAGGAATATCTCTTAATACAGAAATTGGTAAAATTGCAGATAGTATCAATAATACTAATGAAGAAAAATCTCCTTTAACAATAAGAGTAGAAAAATTATCAAAGCAAATTAGTTTATTAGTTTTATTAGTAGCGATAATTATAGCAGTTTTATTAATAATGAAAGATGTAGCATATCACGAAATATTTTTATCAGTTATTGCTCTTGCAGTTTCAGCAATGCCTGAAGGACTTCCTCTTGCCTTAACAATGGCTCTCTCAATTGCCTCTAATAAAATGGCGAAAAAGAATGTTATCGTAAGAAAACTAAAATCAGCAGAGTCTTTGGGGAGTTGCACAGTTATTGCTAGTGATAAAACAGGAACTTTAACGGTAAATGAACAAACTGCGAAGAAAATTATGTTACCTGATAATACTTTATATGAAATTACTGGTACTGGTTTTAATAAAGAAGGAAAAGTTTCTGGAAATAATTTAGATTTAGCCAAAGAAATAGCAATTCTTGGTGTTATCAACAATGAAGCAAGTATTGAAAAAGTTCCTTATGTTGGTGACTCAATTGACCTTGCCTTTAAAATTTTAGGAGAAAAATTAAATATCACCACTGAAAATATAAATTATTTAGAAACTATACCTTACGAATCCGAAAATAAATATTCAGCCTTATTTTACGAAATAAATGGTGAAGTTTATTGTACAGTTAAGGGTTCAATAGATGTAGTTAAATCATTTTGTTCTAAAATTAATTTAATAAAGGATAATATTACCTCTAATGTATTAGATAAACAAAATGATAATTTAGCCAAAGATGGTTACCGAGTTATTGCTCTTGCTAATAGAAAAATTCCTAAGAAAGATAAATATAGCATTAGTGATATTAAAAATTTAACCTTTATGGGATTAGTTGGATTTATTGACCCAATAAGAAAGGAAGCCATAACTTCAATAAAAGAGTGTAGGGAAGCCGGTATAGATGTTTTAATGATTACAGGGGATCACCCACTAACTGCATTTTCTATTGCCAAAGAATTAGAACTTACTAGTGACTTTAACGAAGTGACAACCGGACTAGAAGTAGATGAAGAATATCTTAAGGGAACTACTAATTTTGATGAATTTATTAAAAGAAAAGTAATATTTGCAAGAGTAACTCCTCTTCAAAAACTTCATATTGTAGAATCTCTTAAAAGGAGTGGTGAATTTGTAGCGGTTACTGGTGATGGGGTAAATGATGCTCCGGCATTAAAATCTGCCAACATTGGTATTGCAATGGGAAGTGGTACTGATATAGCAAGAGATGTTGCTGATATGATAATTGCAGATGATAATTTTAAATCAATTGTATCGGGAATAAAAGAAGGTAGAGTAGCCTATGCTAATATTAGAAAAATAATTTATTTCTTAATTTCTTGTGGTCTTGGTGAAGTAATATTCTTTTGTTTATCAATTTTATTAGATTTACCAATGCCCCTTATTGCTATTCAACTTTTATGGTTAAATGTTGTAACTGATGGTATTCAAGATTTCGCTTTATCTTTTGAAGAAGGAGAAAAAGGTATTTTAAAAGAAAAACCAAGAAATCCCAAAGAATCAATTTTTAATAAAAGTCTTATGCAAGAAATTATTACTGCTGGATTAACTATTGGTTTCATTGTATTTACAGTTTGGTATATTTTATTAAATAAATTTAATATGGAAATAGAAGTAGCAAGAGGATATATTATGACATTAATGGTATTTATTCAAAATATTCATGTATTTAATTGTCGAAGTGAGAAAAATTCGGCTTTCAAAGTACCAATTAAAAATAATCCTTTAATAGTATGGGGAGTAATTGCCTCAATAATTTTACAAATATTAGTAATGGAATTTCCACTTATATTTTCATTTTTACAAACACCTTCAGTACCTATTATTGACTTATTAATACTTCTTCTTATATCTTTAATTGTCTTAGTAGTTATGGAATTTTATAAAAATATTAGATATAAAATAAAGTAAAGTTCAAAAAACTACATTGGTATATCTTGAACTAATTAAAAATAAATGGTATGATATAGTTACTTAATAAGATATATGCAATTAATTTTAATAAATCTACATTAGTTTATTTATTAAAATTTCTTATCATATTTTGGTATATGAAGATGCAAGGAATGCCAATAATATTGGTCTTGTTATTATTAAGGATACGCGTATGAAGAAAGAAAACTTCTATAACAAGTAATTTTGATTCGACTAAATCAAAATTAATTCAAACTAAAAATAACGACTTGTCATCGTTATTTTTTTATGCCTTAATAATACAAAATGCAATAGCGTATTCAAAATCATAAGATATAGATAATTCAATATTTAGATGAGGATTACTAATAATCTTTGGAATAGGTTCTCCATTATCACCTTTTAAAATTTCAATTTCCAAAAAATCATATTTTCCTTGAGTTGCCTTAATAATTGCTTCTTTAGAGGCAAAACGAGTAGCGTAAAAATTAATGGGTTCTTTTATTTTTTTAGCAATTTCTATTTCTTTGTCAGTATAAACTTTTTTTATAAATGAAGGAGTAGTAGAAATAACTTTTTTTAGTCTTGGAATATATAAAATATCTGTTCCTATATTTTGCATCTTATCACCTTAAGTGCAGTATAGCACAAATTTGACTTTTTTTCTCTAAATTTTCACAAATGCTAATGCTTTTATATTTAATCTATGGTATCATTAAAGTAGGAGGATAACATGAAAGAAGAAATATTACAAAAATTAATTGAAAAAACAGCGAATAAATTAGGTGTTGACCCTAGTACTTTATCTGGTAGTACTAATATCAAGACTGACATTGATTTAAAAAGTTTAGAATTAGTAGGAATTATATCAGAACTAGAAGAAGAATATGACTGCTACATTAAATATACCGATTTAATGCATGCAAATACTATTGAAGAGTCTGCCGATATAATTGCTAAACAAGTAGAATAAGAAAGGGTGAAAATATGAAAGAACAAAAAGAGGTTGCAAATGATATGGCATTACCAAAAGAAATGCCGAAAAGAGAAGAAAAAATAGTCAATATTACTTATCCAGATGGTAGTAATTGTGATGTTATTTTTTCAAAATTAACTGAGCCTATTCCTAAAGAAGAACTTGCAAAAATGCCAAGAGAAGAGGCTATGAATTATTGTATTGAAGTACCAGTTGATACAAGAGAATATTATGTTGATGATGAGAAAAAAGTTATCTGTATGCAAGACCAACCAGTTAAAATGCGTGATGGTGTTACAATTTATGCAGATATATATTTACCAACATCGGCTTTAAAAGAACCAGTGCCATTAATTATAAGTTGGTCATTTTTTGGTAAACAACCATGGCATCAACCAGTACAAATATTTAGACCAATGGGTGTTCCAACTGGAGCAGTATCTAATGTATGTAAGTTTGAATCTGCAGACCCAATGTATTGGTGTTATCAAGGATATGCAATTGCCAATGTTGACCCAAGAGGTATCGGTAATTCAGAAGGTGACCAACAACAATTTGGAACTCAAGAAGGAAGAGATGGTTATGACTTTATTGAATGGGCTGCTACTCAAAAATGGTGTACTGGAAAAATTGCTTTATTCGGTAATTCTGGTGTAGCAATGTGTCAATGGCGTATTGCGGCTGAGTGTCCACCACATTTAACATGTATTGCTCCATGGGAAGCAACCGGAGACCAATATCGTGAAAGTATTATGGAAGGTGGAATTCCTGGATTATTTGGTGGTTCAATTGTAGTTGCGGCACAAGGAAAAGGGTATATTGATAATACTTTAGCAATGGCAAAAAAAGAGCCGTATGTTACAAGTCCTTATTGGCAAGATAAAATTCCGCATTACGAAAAAATTAATATTCCCGTATACACCACTTGTAATTGGAATCATTTCCATTTAAGAGGCTCTTGGGAAGGTTTTAATAAGATTAAAACTAAGAAAAAATGGATGCGTTGCCATCAAAAATTTGAGTGGCCAGATACATATGATCCAGCCATGTTACAAGATTTAAAATTATTCTTTGATCGTTATTTAAAAAATATTCACAATGGTTGGGAATTAACACCAAAAATTAGAATGGAAGTAATGGACGCTTATGAGTACCCATACCAAACTAATCGTCCCGAAAATGAGTGGCCACTAGCAAGAACAGTATATAAAAAATTATACTTAAATGCTGCAACTGGAAAATTAGGTGATGCTCCAGTTAAAAAAGAAAGTTCTGTTAAATATGATGCTGAAAAAGGATTAACAACTTTTGAATACACATTTAGAAAAGATACAGAACTAACTGGTTATCTAAAATTAAGAATGTATGTAGAAGTCAAAGGTTATGATGATATGGATTTATTCATTACAATAAAGAAACTGTCGACAAAAGGCGAGTGGTTACCAGTAACAATATTTGGTACAGAACGCCACCCTGGGGCTTGGGGTAAACTTCGGGTTTCAAGAAGACATTTAGACGAAGAATTGTCAACTGAATATCAACCAGTTTTATCTCATGATCGTGACGAAAAACTAAAACCAGGCGAAATAGTGCCAGTTGATATTGAAATTTGGCCATTATCAAGAATTTGGCATAAAGGTCAAAAATTACAATTAGAAGTTGCCGGTCGTTATATTCGTGATGAGTGGTTTGAGCCTTTAGTTTGGTTTGCTGATAATAAAGGTGAACACATAATTCATACCGGTGGAAAATATGAATCATATCTTTTAGTTCCAGTTATTCCCCCAAGATATGAAGATGGCGACTTTATCTGTAGATAGGTGATTTTATGGATTTAATAGAAAATGTTAGAAAAAAGGCTAAAGAAAACCCTAAAAGGGTAGCCTTTCCTGAGGCTAATGATATAAAAATGTTATCAGCAATGACTGAAGTTGACAAAGAAGGTTATTGTAAAGTTGTAGTAGTAGGAAATACTTTAGAAATTCAAAATCTATGTAAAGAAAACATTATTGATGATTCTAATTGGGAATATATTGATATAAATAATGAAGAGTACAAAGAAAAAGTATTGAAGAAATATTTAGAATTACCAAATTTAGTTTATGGGGAAAAGTCTTTACGAAGAAGAATGAGTGAACCTCTATATTTTGCTTTAATGATGGAGGCAGTTGATGAAGTAGATGTTACGTTTGCTGGAATTACTAGTACAACTGGTGACTTTATATTGGCTGCTCAAACTATTGTTGGTTTGAAAGACAATTTAGATGTTGTTTCTTCTGTTGGAATTGCTAAATTACCTAATTATACTTTTGCTAATGGTGATAATTTAATCGCAGTTGGTGACTGTGCCGTATGTACTAATCCTTCTGCATCAGAACTTGCAAGTATTGCGATTTCAACTTGTGAAACTATTAAAGCCGTAACTGGTTGGGAGCCAAAGTGTGCACTTCTTTCATATTCGACTGATGGCTCTGGCCAAGGTGATTTAGTAGACAAAGTTAAATTAGCAGTAAAAATAGCCAACGAAAGAAGACCGGATTTAAAAATTGATGGCGAATTTCAACTTGATACTGCAATTGTTAAGGAAGTAGCCAAAAAGAAAATAAAAAGACCTAGCAAAGTAGCAGGAGAAGCAAACATTTTAATTTTTCCTGATTTAAATGCTGGAAATATTGGTGTTAAATTAATCCAACAATTTGGTGGTGCCGATGCTTATGGTCCTCTTTTACAAGGATTCCGTAAAATTTGTTGTGACTGTTCAAGAGGTGCCCCAGTTTCAGAATTAGTAGGAAATATACTATTTTCAGTAGTAAGAGCCGGAGAATTAGAAAATGAAAAAAAATAGTTTTAAAATACTTGCCATAAATCCTGGCTCAACATCAACTAAAATCGGTTTATTTCAAGATGATAATTGTTTATTTAAAACAACTATTACACATACCCAAGAAGAACTCGCTCCTTTTAAAGAGATAAAAGCCCAAAAAGACTTTCGATTAAATACTTTATTAAGAGTATTAAAAGAAAATAATGTTGATATAAAGGAAATAGATGCGTTTTCTGGCAGAGGTGGAGGCTTAGTAAGTTGTCCTAGTGGTACATATAAAATAAATGATAAGTTATATGAACATGCAAGTACAATGTTTACAGTCAAACACCCAGCAGCACTAGGAGCAACTCTTGCTTATGAACTTGGTGAAAAGCATCAAAAACCAGCATTTTGTGTTAATCCACCCGATGTTGATGAATTTAAAATAGAAGCAAGAATAACTGGTATAAAAGATTTATATCGAGAAAGTAGAATTCATGCATTAAATCAAAAAGAAATTGCTAATAGATATGCAAAAAAAGTTAGTAAAAATTATAGTGATTTAAATTTAATAATTTGTCATTTAGGAGGAGGCATATCAATTGCAGCCCATAATCATGGTAAAATGATTGATTCAAATGATATTGCTAATGGTGATGGACCAATGACTCCAAATAGAAGTGGATTTATTCCTGCCAAACCATTAATTAAAATGTGTTTTAGTGGTAAATACACCGAAAAAGAATTAAGTGCTTTGGTAAGTAAAAATGGTGGTTTATTAGCATGGCTTGGTACTGATGATGTCAAAGAAATTAAAACATCTATCGATAATGGTAATAAAAGAGCCAAAATAATATATGATGCGATGATTTATCAAATTGCTAAACAAATTGGGGCAATGTATGTTGCATTAAAATGCAATTGTAGTGCAATAATATTAACAGGTGGACTTGCTAATGATAATTATTTAGTAAAAAAATTAAAAAAATATGTTAGTAAATTAGCCAAAATAGTAATTATGACTGGAGAATTTGAATTAGAAGCACTTGCAAGTGGGGCTTTACGAGTTTTAACTAATCAAGAAGTACCTAAAATTTATACAGGTATTGAAGTATTCAAAGAATTAGAGGAGTAAATATGAAAGGAAAAGATATATTTAAACAATTATTACCGGGAATTATCGTTGGGTTAATTTTAGGATTTGCTTTAACTATGTTAGTTGGAGTAAATGAAAGTGACCCAATACCAAATTATATTGGGGGAGCAATGTGCTGTTTTGTTCCAACTTTATTAAATTGTATAATTGTATTAATGGGAACTGCTAAGGAATTAAAAAGAAAATTAGCAATAAAAGATGCAATAAAAAGAACTATACCTTTGGCAATCGGGGCTTTAATTTTAGGTTTTATAATTGTTGCCATTGTAGTAGAAAAAGTGCTTGGAATTAATACATGTGAATTATCTAAATTAGTAACTGCTATTTATCAATCAATTTTAGGAGTAATTGTATCAACTATCGCGGCTTACATAGCCTTAAAAAAATATGTATCTGATGTAAAATATACAAGAAGAAATAAATAATTATAAGAAAAAGTAGTAAACTGATTATTCAATTACTACTTTTTTTATTGCCTTCTTTTTCTATAATTTTATTGTAATTTAAATTAATCTCTAAATTTTAATATAAATTAAAAATTAATAA
>CALVZO010000006.1 GCA_944372545.1 uncultured Bacilli bacterium
AATATTACAATAATTATTGATAGCATTACTAATGTTATTCCTTTTTTATCAGTTCTTTGCATAATTTACCCCCTCCTTTTTATATATTGTACATCCGACAAGTATGTCAGTTATATAATATATAAAACCGACATACTTGTCAATGACTTTTTTCAAAAAATATAATAAAATTAAAATGGTGATGATGCTATGTTAAAACAAAATAGAATAAAACAAAACTATACACAAGAACAATTATCAGAATTGTCAGGCGTTGACCCTAGAACAATTTTAAGAATAGAAAAAAATCAAACAATACCTAAAGTAGACACTTATGCTAAAATAGTAACAGCTTTAAATATGACTAATGAAGAAATTGGTAAACATATACGTGAAATTAATATAAATCTGAAAAAAAATTGAAACTATACTATCTTATAAAAAGATAGTATTTTTCTTTCAAATATAGGTCACTTTTTAATAATACACGCATATAATGTAGAGATATATTATATGAAATAAGGAGGTAATTAGTTATGTTATTAAATAGTTTTAGTTCACATTATACTCCTAATACAGACAACAACAATAATACAAATCGCAATACTAACAACGGTAATAGCCAAAACGCAAATAACAACTTTACACATAATAATAATCAATTTAATCGTAGAGCAAATAATAATGGACTTTCTCGATTGTTTGGTAATTGCTGTTGTCCTAATGATGACGACCAAGACCCTTGCTGTCCCAATAGAGGTATAAGCCTTTCCACCATTTTATTTTTTGTACTTATTTTTTTAATTTTGTTTTATAATGATTAATGATACATATTATATATATATGTGAAATGAGGTGATATTTTGGATAATATGGATAAAATGGTAAACAAAAAAATGCTTGATATGATTTCAAATATGAGTGAAGAAGAGCTTAGACAAAATTTGCAAAAAGTTTCTCAAGTATTAGGTAATAATACAACACCAGATATGCTTATGCAAAAATTAAAAGATGCTAAAATTGTAAATGATAAAAAACAATAAATAAAAGGAGGTTACTATATGGGAAATGATACAAATTTAATGGATCAATTGTCTGATATGTTATCTAATAACGAAAATATACCTGATAATATAAAAGAAATGATAAATGGTTTTAAAAATTCTTCTAATAGTTCAAATACTCCTAATAATAGTAACCAAAATAATAATATGGAGAATAATCATTCCGATAATAGCAATACTAGCAATAACGATAATCCTTTTAATAATTTAGATTTCGACATGATATTAAAAGCAAAAAAAATTGCTGATACTATGACTACAAACAATGATCCTAGAAAAGCACTACTACTTTCATTAAAACCATATTTAAAAGAAGAAAAAAAAGAAAAAATAGATCAGTATATACAATTTTTAAGTCTTTCTAAAATACTGGAAGAATTTGGTCCAGAATTATTTGGAAGTGGTAAAAATGATAAGTGATTTATTTAATAATTTTGATTTTAGGCAATTTAAAGAAAGTGTAAAAAATATTTCAATTAACTTTTTAGGTATTACATTAGAATTCGACGACCTTTTAATTATTGCTATTATACTTTTTCTTATATATGAGGGAAATGAAGACTACATATTATATATTATTCTAGCATTATTAATATTTAGTGATTAAAACATAATAAAAACTCTTACTTTAAAACAAAGTAACGAGTTTTTATTTAATGTCAAACAAAAATATACACTTTTTGTTTTTTAATCTCCACTCACAATTGTATTTCCACTAATATGTGCAAGTGTATTAAATCTTAAGCAAATCACAGGACGTACACCAATATAATTACCTATAAAGCTATTCCCACCTACCAAACTACCAGTAGATACAGTAAAGACATTATCAGAAGGATAATTAGATGCATACGCACAAGTTGACGATAGCAAATACAGCTTTTTGACTTTTATGTAAAATTATAGTATAATATATATATGCAAGAACAATTACCATTAGTCTTCGACACCTCTTTTGAGGACAAAAACCTTCTTTTTAAAATCGAAAGATTTTTAAAAGAATCTACATATAACGAAATTTTCGTAAATCTAGTAGAGCAAATAATCAAAACATTTGATTGCTATACAGATAAATTTTTGTTTGATAATTTACTTTATCAACCCAAATTCAAAATACACATTGAATTTGAGCATACTACAGATATTGGAGTATCAAATGAATTTATCGAAGCTTTAGCAAAGCTTTATGATTGTAATTATGTAGATGCAAACGGAGATACAACTGTGTGTATTTCTATGCACAGGAATATTCCGGTAACATTCCCTAAAATTAGTGGAGCTTACTATATTGATGAGAACAAACATGTTTCAAATTGCATGTTCTTTATCATTATTCCAGTACCATGATAACAAACATGGTACTTTATTTTTTCCATATTAAAACGAGATAGTTATCTATCTCGTATATATTTCTCTATGAATTTTGAAATATTTCTTCAAATTCGTCAGCTTCTATTTTTTCTTTTTCAAGTAAAACCTCTGCTATTTTATGAAGTTTATGCATATTTTCATTAAGTATCCTTTCAGCTTTTGAATAAGCCTCACCAATTATTAATTTAATTTCACTATCAATCTTTGATGCAATCTCTTCACTGTAATTTCTTGATTGTGCAAAATCTCTACCCAAAAACACTTCTTCATGACCAGTTCCAAACGTTATAGGTCCCAAATGATCACTCATACCATATTTTGTAACCATATCTCTAGCAATCTTTGTTGCTCTTTCAATATCATTTGATGCACCTGTGCTAATATCATTTAGTACAAGTTTCTCAGCAACTCTTCCACCTAATAATGATACAATTCTTTCTTCCATTTCCATTTTTGAAACAAAAGATTTATCTTCATTTGGTCTATACATCGTATATCCACCTGCCATACCTCTAGGTACAATTGAAACTTGATGCACCATATCTTGAGTTGGTAAAAATCTACTTACTAATGCATGACCCGCTTCATGATATGCAACTAATTTTTTATCTTTATCACTTACAACCTTACTTCTCTTTTCAGGTCCCATCATAACTTTTATCGTTGCCTCTTCTACATCTTGCATTGAAATTGATGTTTTATTTTGCCTTGCAGCAAGTAATGCCGCTTCATTTAACAAGTTCTCTAAATCTGCCCCTGAAAAGCCAGATGTATTTTTAGCAATTATATCAAATTTAACATCATCTTCAAAATGCTTTTTATTTGCATGTACTTTCAATATTTCCTCTCTAGCTTTAACATCTGGTGGTGGAATTACAATTTGTCTATCAAATCTACCTGGTCTTAACAAAGCAGGATCTAGTATATCAGGTCTATTAGTTGCAGCTAATACTATAACCCCTGCATTTGTTCCAAAGCCGTCCATTTCAACCAATAACTGGTTTAAGGTTTGTTCTCTTTCATCATGTCCTCCACCTAAACCTGTACCTCTTTGTCTACCAACTGCATCTATTTCATCTATAAATATTAAGCATGGCGCACTTCTTTTGGCTTCTTTAAACATATCACGAACTCGAGATGCTCCAACTCCAACGAATAACTCAACAAAGTCTGAACCACTTATGTAGAAGAAAGGAACATTTGCTTCTCCTGCTACTGCTTTAGCAAGTAAGGTTTTACCTGTTCCTGGAGGTCCTACTAATAAGACACCCTTTGGAATTCTTGCCCCAAGTTTTTGAAACTTTTTAGGATTTTTTAAGAAATCTATTAATTCTTCAACTTCGGCTTTTTCTTCAGTTAAACCAGCAACATCTTTAAAATTCTTTTTATCACTATCACTACTTAATCTGGCTCTACTACGACCAAAATCAACTGAATTTTTATTAGACATCGCTAATCTTTTAAATAAAATATAAGCAAGAATAATAGTAACTACAAAAGGTAATACATTTAATACTAAATAAAGAATAGTATTACTTCCTGGATCGCTATTTGTATCATATTCAACAATTTCATTTCTATCAACATAGTCTGTAATTGTTAAAACTTCTTCTGCAATAACTTTAGTTTTAAAACTTTCTCCTTCTTTATAGCCTTCTAATTTACCTTCAATATAATAAATTGATTCGTTACTATTTGGAGTTATTGTTATCTCAGTAACTTTGTCTTCTTTTAATTCTTTAATTAATTCTCCAGTTGAAAGATTATTAACTGTATTTCCTTGAAATTCTAAAATTATTAAAACAAATACTACTACTCCAACTAAAATTATATAAGGTAATGTATTTTTTATTTTATTGTTTTGATTATTCATTATTAACCTCCATGTGTTTTATTATTATATCATATTTTTCATTAATTTCTTTATCAAATTTAGATTTTTTTATTCCTGGTACCCATAATACTATATCATTACTATCTACTAATATAGGATACACCCTTCTTTCTTCAATATCTATTTTACTATCAATAAATATATCTTTCAACTTTTTTGTGCCATCTAAATTTTTTACAACCATTTTATCGCCATCTTTTTTCGTACGTATATATAATGGCATTTTAATTTCTTCACTATTTAATCTTATGATATGATTACTCTTTTCAATATTATTTTCTTCTTGAATAAATTTATGATTATTGATTATTAATTCATTAGAAAACTCTTCGTTGTAATTCTCTCTATCTTTATTTTTCTCAATATATAAATTATTATAACTTCTTCTTGCAATAAAACCACTTGCTAAATTAATTTTCCTATTACTAGATGTATTAATTAATTTTAATATATTATCTATCTGTTTATCATTAATATTAAATATATATTCTTTTTGATAATCAGTAATTATATATTCAATTATTTTTCTTTGGAGAAATTTATCTTCTTTACTTAATTTTTCTATATCTATTTTATTATTTTGAAATATCTCATTTACTTTATCTTTAACTATATTATTAACATATTTATGATAACTTTCTAATTCTTCACTATATTTTAAAAATTTTAAATGAACATTTTTATCTTCATTTTTTAAAAATGGTAACATATGTTTTCTATATCTATTTCTTGTATATAATTCATTATCATTAGATTTATCTATTGCATATGGAATATTATTTTCTTCTAAATAATCATGAATTTCTTTCTTAGTTACATATAAAAGAGGTCTTGCTATACTATATTTAGTATTAGTTTTTAATTTTTGTATTCCTAAATAACCTTTTAAATTACTACCTCTTACTAAACGCATTAAAACTGTTTCAATTAAATCATCACCATGATGGGCAGTCATTAAATAATTAGCATGATATTTATCTATTAATTGATTAAAGAATTCATATCTTTTTTCTCTACCCATACTTTCTGTAAATTTATTATTTTTGTAATCATTTATTTCTAAATATTCAAAAATGATATTATGTTTATGAACATAGTTTTCAACTAACTTTTTTTCTTTTATACTTTCTTTTCTTAATCCATGATTAACATGAGCACATATAATTTGAATATTTTTATCTAGTTTGGTAATTAAGTCAAGTAAACACATTGAATCAGGACCACCAGATACACCGATTACTAAAGTATCACCATCTTTTAATAATTTATCTAAAAATTTAGTTGCCTCTTTCATAATTAATCACAGAAACTATTTTACATAATTAGCATTTCTTTGGCAAGAATTATCACGAAAAAAACACAATAAATTAAACTTATTTCCACATTATTTAATATTTTTTAAATTAAACTCTAATAAGTCTAATATATCACCATCTAAAATTTTATCAGGCTCGTTTGATTCATAACCACTACGCGTATCTTTAACTAATTTGTAAGGTTCTAAAACATAACTTCTTATTTGGTTACCAAATTCAATATTTTTACTATTATCTTTCATCGCATTTATTTTTTCTTCTTCCCTATTTAATTCAAATTCATATAGTTTATTCTTTAATATTTTTAATGCTATTTCTTTATTTTTTAATTGACTTCGTTCGTTTTGGCAAGTTACTACTATTTTAGTGGGAAGGTGGGTAATTCTAACTGCTGAATTTGCTGTATTTACAGATTGTCCTCCAGCACCACTTGAGTGATACACATCAATTTTTAAATCGGCTTCATTTATTTCAACATTAATATTATCTGTAAATTCTGGAGTTATTGTAATTGAAGCAAAAGATGTATGTCTTCTTTTATTGGCATCAAATGGAGAAATTCTTACTAACCTGTGAATTCCTGCTTCTTTTTTTAAATAACCATAAGCATATTCACCTTTTACTAACATAAGTGCTGATTTTATTCCCGCTTCATCACCTTTTGTCTCATACAAAATTTCATATTGATAATTATATTTTTCACAAAATCTTTGATACATACGAAAAAGCATTTCAGCCCAGTCACAAGATTCTGTACCTCCTGCTCCGGGGTGAATTTCTAAATAACAATTTAAATTATCATATTCACCACTTAAATGTGTTTCTTTTTCTAAATCATTTATTTTTTCTTCTAATAAATTCAATTCTTTTGTAAATTCATTTTCATTTAATTCACTACTTAATAATAAAAGTGTCTCTAAAGATTCTTCTAAATCGGTATAGTTTTTAACTATTTTATTGATTCTAGTATACTCTTTATTTATACTGGTGGCTTTAGAAGAATTAGACCAAAAATCTGGGTCGTTTATCTCTTTTTCTAAATTAGTAAGTTTTTCTTTTAATGAGCCTAAGTCAAAGAGACCTCCCAATATTAATTAATTTTTCTTTTAATAAATTTAATTCTTCCATCAAATTCACTCCTTACATCAAGTATAACAATTAAAAATTAGTTCTTCAATAAAAAAGAGCGTAAGCCCTTTTAATCATCTATGTTAGTTTTATATTCTAAAATATCTTCTGCACTATCTAATATATCTTCAATATAATCTATTTCTTTTTCATAATTATTATAAGTAGTTCTGTTAATTGTCCCAGAACTATATAGTTGTTCTACACGATCTTCTAATATATCAAGACTATTTTCTAAATTTTCTATTGTTGTATTCCACTCTCTGTATACATTAATATTTCCATTACTTACTACTAAATTATTTATACTATTTTTAATATTTGTGGCATCAGTTCTATATTCTTTTAGTAAACTATCTATTTTTGTTGTGCTTATACTTTCATTTGTAGTGTTATTATTATTAAGTAAAATATTTAATTCATTTATTGATAAATCTTTTAAACTTTCATATGTATATAATTTATTTGTATTTACTAATTTTTCAATAAGTTGAAATTGCTAATATGTTAAATTTAAAGTTTTCAACAACTTTATCTAAATATCATAGAGCAATAAAAAGGCTAAAAGAAATAATGAAGGAGGAAACTACAGCTTTTCAAATTACTATTTATCGCTCTAATAAGCAATATAATTGTACCATTTTTTTGTATTTATTAATAGATATATACTTGACTTTTTCTGTAATTTAAATTGTTTGAAACATTTATCAATAATCGTAAAGACAAAATCAGAAAACACACACTATTACAATACAGAAATCAATTAAATCTCTTTAACCTTGTTCCTTTTAATACTTCGTAACCATTTTCATTAAATTTCTCTTTTTTTCTTCTAAATATCTTTTAACTGCCTTTTAAATCACCTGCTTTTTTTATTTCATTTATGGCAAAGTTATTATTAAAAATACATAACGAAGCCCCTAATAATTCTCCATGTTTTTTACTTGGTAATGCCTGTTTACTATAATCTTCATACATATTTAACTTATATAAAAAGGATGTCCACATTTAAATTGTTGTCTACATCCTTATATTACTTAGGTTTCATTAATATTACGTGGGCAAGTATAAAACTCGAACCAATTTATTAATTTCTAAATATTAAGTTTTCCCTTATTTTATGCTACTTTCCACAACAGTTTTTATATTTTTTTCCACTGCCGCAGATGCAAGGGTCATTTCTCCCTATCTTAGTTACTCTCTTTGGAGTAGATTTAACTTTTTCTTTTCCATCATTTGCAGTACCAGTTAAAGTTTGCTTCCGTTCTGTATTTTGTCTAACTTCTGCTTTTAATAAGAATTGTGCAGTCATCTCTTCAATTTTTAATAGTAGGTTATCAAACATTTCAAATCCTTCCATTGTATAGGCTTGTATTGGATTTGTTTGACCATAACCACGAAGGGAAATTCCCTCTTTTAAATGCTCCATACTACTCATATGGTCTACCCAGTTTGAATCAATAATACGCAAAGATATCGCTTTTTCAAATTCGTTCATTACTGGAGTATCAATCATTTTCTTTTCATAATCTTTAATAACAAGTTCATAAATTTTATCTCTTAATTCTTCAACATCTAATGATTCTATATCTTTATATTTTAAATTATTATTTTTCAGATAATTGCTGTTGACATATTCCACTAATTCTTTTTTATCTTCTTCTTCAATTTCACCATTTTTAGAAAAATGACTTTCAACTAAATTAGTAATCGTATTTTTAAATACACCTAATACGGTTTCATGAATACTATCAGATTCTAATATTTCATTTCTTCTATTATAAATAATCTCTCTTTGTTCATTTAAAACATTATCATAATCTAAAAGAGTTTTTCTAATATCATAGTTATTTCCTTCTACCTTTTTTTGCGCAGTTTCTATACTTCTAGTTAAGGCCTTAGAACGAATTGCTTGAGTTTCATCTATACCTAGAGATGCTAACATTGTCTTAATTCTATCAGTACCAAATCTTCTCATTAAATCATCTTCAAAAGATACAAAGAATTGGCTTTTACCTGGGTCTCCTTGTCTTCCGGCACGTCCTCTTAATTGGTTATCAATACGTCTTGATTCATGTCTTTCTGTACCAATTACACATAAACCTCCAAGTTCTTTAACACCTTCACCTAATTTAATATCTGTACCACGACCAGCCATATTAGTTGCTAAAGTTATAGCCCCAATTTCACCAGCCTTAGCAATTATTTCTGCTTCTCTTTCATGATTTTTAGCATTTAATACTTCATGTTTTAATCCAGCCTTTTTTAATAAACTACTTAAATATTCATTGGCTTCCACAGAAATTGTACCAATTAGTATTGGCTCTCCAGTTGCATGTACTTCTTTAACATAATTAATTATTGCTTTATATTTACCATTACTAGTAGCGTATACTAAATCTGCATAATCTTCTCTAATAACTTCTTTATTTGTCGGAATTTCAATAACATACATATTATAAATATTACGGAATTCTTCTTCTTCCGTTTTTGCAGTACCAGTCATACCAGATAATTTGTTATACATTCGAAATAAATTTTGGAAAGTTATGGTGGCCATAGTTTTAGTTTCAGTATTAATTGTAACATTTTCTTTGGCTTCAATTGCTTGATGTAAGCCATCACTAAATTGTCTTCCATGCATTAATCTTCCAGTAAACTGGTCAACAATAATGACTTCATCATTTTGTACAACATAATCAACATCTTTTTTAAAACCATAATTTGCCTTTAAGGCTTGATTTAAGTGATGAACTAACGCTGTATTATCTAAGTCATATAAATTTTTTAAATTAAATATCTTTTCAATTTTTTTACTACCTTCTGCAGTTAATGCCACATTTTTAGTTTTAACATCAATATCATAATCTATAGTATCTTTTAATTTTTTTACTGCTCTATCAGCATCAACATATAAATTACGAGAATTAAATTTGCCACCACTTATAATAAGCGGAGTTCTTGCTTCATCAATTAAAATCGAATCAACTTCGTCAATTATACAGTAATTAAGTGGTCTTTGTACTCTATCTTCTACCCTTACAACCATATTGTCTCTTAAATAATCAAAACCAATTTCATTATTTGTTGAATATAATATATCTTTATTATAAGCATCTTGTTTTTCTTTTGAAGACATCTCCCGTAAATTTACTCCAACTGAAACACCAAGTAAATCATATACTGGCTTCATCCACTCAGCATTACGACTTGATAAATATTCATTGGTAGTAACAACATGTACCCCTTTACCAGTTAAAGAATTTAAATAAGCGGGAAGAATAGTAGTTAAAGTTTTACCTTCACCTGTTTTCATTTCGGCAATATTACCATAATGAATTGCTAGACCCCCAAGTAATTGTACAAAATACGCTTTTTCCCCAATTGTTCTATACGCAGCCTCTCTTGCAAGAGCAAATGCTGGTACAATTATATCATCTAGTGTCTTACCATTTTCTAATTCTTTTTTAAATTCATTAGTTTTTTTAGCAAAATCTTCATCTTTTAATTTTTGCATTTCTAAATCTAATTCATCTATTTTTGTTGCTAATTCTTTAAATCTTTTTAATTCTTTATATTCAGTATCTAAAAATCTTCTAAATAGTCCCATAATCCACCTCATTAGTAATTATAACATGTCTGATCTTAAACATAAAGTTTTATATTCCTTTTATTTTAAATAATCCAATAATTTTTTCAGTAAAAAAGACTTCTATATGAAGCCTATTTCACATTAATAATACCGTATTTATTATCTTTTCTACGATAAATTACTGATACACACTCTTCATCAATGTTTTTAAAGACAAAGAAATCATGATTTAAAAGTTGCATTTGTAATATTGCTTCTTCTTCGTCCATTGGTTTAGTATCAATATTTTTTCTTTTAACTATATCTAAATTTTCTTCTTCATCATTTTCGATATCAAAATCAAAATTAATTTCTGGTATATCTACTTTTTCATATCTATTCTTTAATTTAGTTTTATTTTTTCTAATTTGTCCTTCTAATTTATCTACAACTAAATCTATCGCTGCATATAAATCTTTATCACTTACTTCTGCTCTTAAAATAAATTTATTTAAAGGAATAGTAACTTCAATACTTTGTAAATTATTTTTAGATCTAATAACTACTTTACTTTCTAAATCTTTATTGTTTTCATAATATTTATTCAATTTGGCTAGTTTTTCTTCAATGTACTCCTTAATTGATTTTGTAACAACTAATTTGTCCCCTCTAATATTGTATTTCATAACATCACTCTCCTAACTAAATTATAGCATAAGTTTTATTATTCACAATAAAGAAAAAGAGAAATTCACAAAAATTTCTCCTTTCTAGTTTGGCTTGTTTCCTTTTAGGACGTATACACTGCTTAAAATCCAAAAGGGCAAAAAAACTATTTAGGCAATAGTTTTTTGTTCTTCTACTACATCAATTGCTTGTAAACCTTTAGAAGTTTCAACAAGTTTGAAATTTACAAGAGCACCTTCGTTCAAAGTTTTATAACCATCTTTGACAATTGCAGAATAGTGAACAAAAATATCCTCCAAATTTTCATACTCTATAAAGCCGTAACCTTTTTCATTGTTAAACCACTTTACTTTACCATGCATACGTCCCACCTCTTTCCTTTAAGATAATTATTGCACAACCTCTTTTGAAATACAAACATTATTGTGCGACAAATATCGACAAAGTACTACATTTAGGACTATTCTATAATACCAAAATTGTGATTACTTGAAAAGATATTTTTATCTATTTTTTTGTAGTTGACAAACTTTGACAATTAACTAATTTATTAAGTAATATTTCTATATATAAATTATCATAGTTTTTAAAGTAATAATAATTATATTTTTCTAATTTACAAAATAAACATTTAATATTCTTTCCAGTTATAAAGATATATTTTTTATTTAATATATTTATTATACTTTTCATTAATTTATTATTAACATAATTATTTTGATATATATCACTAACTATTTTATTTTTATTATCTAAATAATTTATACTAAAATAACTATTATTATAATTTATAAATAACATATCTTTCTTAATTTTAATTAACTCTAGTTCATTAATAAAAGTTACTTCTTTATAATTTAA
This sequence comes from uncultured Bacilli bacterium, assembly GCA_944372545.1. Taxonomy (GTDB): domain Bacteria; phylum Bacillota_I; class Bacilli_A; order RF39; family UBA660; genus SIG200. The sequence continues at coordinate 11,872 of CALVZO010000006.1, forward strand.
TTCTTCTAAAATACTTTTTAATATTAATTTATCTATAGTACTATAAAAATTATTAATAATAACTATTATTTTTTCGCCAAAAATACTATTATTAATATTCTTTAATTTAAAATATTTATCTATTCTTTTATAAAATTTATCTTTATCTATTACTCTACCATTATGAAATGTTCCTTTATATGGCGTTATTACTTCAATACTAGAAAATTTATCATTATAATAATTAATATAATCATCTAAATACAATATTTGCATTATCTAAATAAATAATCCCTATTTGAGGGATTTCTTTATTCATAATCGGCAAACTTTGTACCAATAAAATTTTCTGGATTAATTAATTCATTATTATAATAAACTTCTAGTAAAAAAGAATTTTTATTGTTACCAATGGCATTTATTTTACTAACACCTAAAACTGTACCATTTACTACTTCACTGCCTACTTCTACTTCTATTTCATCTAATCCATAGTAATAAGTTCTTAAATTAGAACTATGTTCTACTACTACACATTCACCAAAAAATTCATCTTCTAATATTTCAGTTACTTTTCCATTAAATACTGATTTAACTTCAAATACTTCTTCTCCCACATATAATACACCAGTATTAGGTAAGTAGGTATTTTCATAATAAATTAAACTTTCTTGTTGTCTTCCTTCCTCATCATTTACATTATAAAAGTGAATTGCGATATTGGTTTTATCAGTATCAACCGGAGTTGAAATTGTGCCACTTGTTATTTCATCTTCCACAATTACTGATTCTACCCTATCTTCTAAAACAGAAGTACCATAATTATAATCATCATTACTTAAATTAATATTACTTCCTAATAATATGATTCCTGTAAATACACTAATGGTTATAAATAAATATAATGTTGGTAGTACAAATCCTTTCAACTTTCTTTTTTTCAATTTCTTCACCGTCCTACTTAAAGTATTGACTAAATTTTAATTTTTATACTTAAATAGAACTAATTTCAATGTTTTTATAATAATATTTTAATATTTCTTCATAATTATAACCAGCATTAGCCATACCATTAGCACCATATTGACTCATACCTACTCCATGACCATAGCCTCTAGTGGTTATAAAAATGCTACCATCTTTTTCTTCAATATCAAAGTCAGTTGACCTTAAATTTAATTTTTCTCTTATACTAGTACCTTTTATGGTTTTATCATTAATAGTTATATAATTAACTCTATTTGTGTTACTTCTTGCAATATTACTAATTACTAATTCATCACAACTTATTTCTAAAGCACTACAAAATTCATTTTTACTTAATGTCTTAGTAACTGAAAAATTCTTTAAACTATTATTATCATAAGTTGATGCAACACTTTGTAAATAATCTTTTTCTTCATTAAATACTAATTTAGCATCTTCTGTATAACCATTGCTCATTGCAAAATAAAAAGCAATTATTACATCTCCATCATATTTCATAACTAAACCCTTTGTCTTATCAACCGAATCTTTTATTTTATTAAAATATTTGTTATAATCACTTCCCCATTTTTCTTGCATCTTCTCTTTTGTTATATAACTTTGATTGGTTACATCTGTTACCACATCATAATGATTATTTGTATTCTGCATTTTATAGACCGCATAAGTTCTTGCTGCAATTGCTTGGGCTTTTAATGCTTCTTCATTAAATGATGCTGGCATTTCGGCAGCGACTACTCCAACAATATATTCTTCTAAATCTAAATTAGTAAGATTTCCACTTTCTTTATCTAAAACTTTTATCTTTGGTTCACTATGAAAAAAAGTAGTATTTTTACTACTACTTACTATTAATAACAAAATACTTAAAATAATTACTATTACAAGAAGTATTCTATTTTGCATATCTCACCTTTTTAAGAAATATTTAAAAAATCAAAGAAAAAATTAGTTAATAAATAAGACATACAACAGCTTAATGCCATTACTAATAATTTGGCCTCAATTACTTTATTTTTCTTCATTATCTTTTCAAAATTAACTCCCGCTAAGATAAAAATACTTAAGAAAAGAAAAATGGCATAAAAATATATCTTATAATTCATTATATTCTCCATTTTCATAATTTATTACTTTATTTGTTCTTCTTATATATCTTTCTATATTAGGACTTTTAGTTGTAATAAATGTATCTACAATTTCTTTAGCAAGTTCCGTATCTATATTAGCACCAATGGCAATAACATTAGCGCCATTATGTTGCTTTCCTTTAGAGGCATCATCAGTATTTACTGCTCTTACACATCTAATTCCTTTAACTTTATTGGCTGCTATTGACATACCTATACCATTACCGCAAATTAAAATACCTAAAGAATTATCTCCCGATGCAACCTTTTTTCCTAATTTAAATGCAAAATCAGGATAATCATCTAATTCACTGTTTTCTAAATCAATTTCTCTAACATCTAAACCATTTTCAATTAAATGTAATTTTATTTCTTTTTTTAAATCAATTCCTAAATGATCACAAGCAATATATATTGTCATATTTCACTCTCCTTCTTTAATTATACCTTACAAAATAAAAAAAGAACAACTTAATTTTATTGTTCTTTATTGAAACCATATTTTTTATTGAATTTTTCAATATTTCCAGTTTTCTTTGCTTTTCCTTGTGCACCAGTATAAAATGGGTGACATTCACTACAAATTTCTACATTGATTTCTTCTTTAACAGACTTTGTTGTAAAAGTTGCACCACAAGCACATTTAACTACTGCATCTTTCATTTCTGGATGAATATTTGCTTTCATATTTCTCTCCTTCCGCCATACTACTTACTTTAAGTATAGTAACTTTCGTTCTTTAGTATTATAACATATTCTTTTTAATCTGCAATAGTTTTCTATTAATTTACACTGAGTGAATTATAATCTCTGCTATTTCATTATGGGCTTTATAATTAAAATAATAAGAATTTTTATTTAAAAAATAATCTTCGTTTAATAATAAATCACTTATATTAATAAATATTGCATTATATTTTAAAGAAATATTAGCAAGTTCGGAATTAATAATAATTACTTTACTTTTATCTAAATAACCATTTTCATATAATCCCAATACAACTATTTTACTTTCGCTCATATCAGATATAATACTTAGTAACTTAGCATAATTATTTAAATATTCTTTTATAATATCTTTATCTAAATCATTAGTTTGTATAAGTTTAGTTAGTTCATCTTCACCAATACATATCGTAATAATGTCGGCTTTATAAATAAGTTGATCTATAAATTCTTGTTCATTTTCGCCTTTTTCATTATTTTCAATATCAGAAATTAATTCTTTTAATTGATAATTTTTTTTGGCAAAGTTATTATTATAAGATTTGAGTAATTTCTTACTAGAGAAATATTCTTTTAAATAATCATTATAACTTATACCATCTATATTATATGCAGTTTCACCACTAGATACTCCATCTCCTAAAGATAAGATGGAGATTTTTTCTTCTTGATGAGCAAAATAGATAAAATAAGTTAAAACACTACTTACTATAATTATTAATAATAATTTATATTTTCTTTTCAAAAAAATCACCTAAAAAAAATGTAGATTTCTCTACATTATATTTCTTCTAATGAAATTATAGCACCGACATTGCTTAATTTATTTATGATATTTTCATAACCTCTTAATATATAATCAATATCAGAAATTATTGTGGTACCATCTGCAATTAGACCAGCAAGGATAAGCGCTGCTCCTCCTCTTAAATCTGTGGCATTTATTTCCATGCCATGTAAAGGTGTTTTTCCATTTATTGTAACAACTAAGCCATTAAGTTCAATATTTGCCCCCATTTTTACTAAATATGGATAATGACCTACTCGATTTTCCCATATCGTTTCTTCCATTTTTGAAGTTCCTTCTGCTTGTGTTAGTAAAACACTCATTGGTTGACCTAAATCTGTAGGAAAGCCAGGATAAACTAGAGTTGTTACATCGACTGGTAATAAATGTTTACAAGCATTAATAGTTACACTATTCTTATCAAGTTCATACTTAACACCCATTAGTGATAATTTATCAAATAAGGCTTTATTGTGTTCAGGAATTATACCTTCAATTGTTAAATTATCACCAAGAAGAGCACCCATTAAAATATAAGTACCGGCTTCAATTCTATCTGGTATAACATCAATTTCTGCACCATCTAAATGTTTTACCCCTTCAATTTCAATAACATCAGTTCCAGCACCCTTTATTTTGGCTCCCATCTTATTTAGAAAATCCGCAATATTAATAATTTCTACTTCTTTAGCAGCATTTCTAATATAAGTAGTACCCTCTGCTTTAGTAGCCGCAAACATAATGTTAATAGTTGCACCTACACTCGCAAAGTTTAGTGTTATATCAGCACCCTTTAATTCATCTGCTTTAATAATATATTTATGTTTATTCTTAGTAACTTTAGCCCCTAATTTTTTAAAACCTTTTAAATGAATATCAATAGGTCTTGAACCAATATTACACCCACCTGGAAAATAAATTTCTACATGTTTATACTTACTTAATAATACTCCCATAAAATAATATGAAGCCCTTAATCTAACACTTAATTCTTGGGTTATTAAAGTATTTTGTAAATTACTAGAGTCAATTCTAATAACACTTCCATCTTGTTTTATATCACCATTAAGTAATTTAACTATGTCGAATAATGCATCACGATCTGTAATATTCGGAACATTTTTTATAGTACATACTCCATCTGATAATAGTGAAGCCGGAATAAGCGCAACAGCACTATTTTTTGCCCCCCCTATTGTTATTTTTCCATGTAAAGGGAAACCACCCTTAATCACAATTTTTTTCATATCATAACCTTCTTTAACTACACTAAAGAATTAATTAAAACTCTTTTACTATTATTTATGTCAATATCGATAAATATGTGCTATAGTCTAAATAATAGTATGTGTATAATTGTTGAATTTTTAAATAACGGTTTAACCGCTTTTCTAACTTTATGATATAATTTTAAAAGTTGTTTGTCAATACAAATAAGTTAAATTATCATTTATATAACATTTGTTATTTTATTAATTAAATATTCGTAAAATGTAATATCATTTGGACTTATTAAGTCTTTTGTTAAATATGAATTAATTAACATATAAATAAGTACTACTTCAATTAAAAATATAGTAATATGGAAAGCAAAAGTTATTCTCTTCGTTGTCATTTTACTCGGCTCTATCTAAATATGCTTTGCAAGAAACTATTTCACTAGAATTTACTAAAATGTAGCCATCACTGTAAGTTATACTTGCGTAAGCACTTTCATTATTACTATTTACACAACTACTTTTGCTTTCATTTAATGTATATAAAATATTTTCAGGTATACTTAATCTTTCAATATAATTACCACTTTGATATGTTTCTTCGACAAAAAGAGTGATTTCAATATCAACACTTTCTTTTTGAAAATAAATATTACATACTTCCTTTTGATTAGTAGATACTTTAACTTTATGTAAATCGCTATCATAAGTTAAAGTACTATTTTTTTCACACTCATAATGACTATAACGATAGCCATAGTAAGGAATTTGATTTGCTATTTGATAATTATTAGTACCAACACCATCTTCTAAATTGATATTAATAACTATATCTGATGCACTAATTAAATCAAAATAAATAGAACAAATATCTTTTTTATCTATGGTAACAGATGTATTTTTTTCTTCATCATCATATACTAATGTTGCCCCATTTTGACATTTATAACCACTATAAGTAAATCCATATAAAGGTATTTCTTCAATTTTAGTGTAATTACCACTTCCTTCGCCAGTGGAATTAGCATTTTCAGCATAGACAAGTAAAACATAATCAAACTCATTAATATATTTATCTCCTACTTTAGCACCGATTAAAGAATAAGAATATGTATCTTTATAAATGGCTAAAGAAGGAAGTAATAATAAAACAAATAAAGATAAAATATTTGTAATAAGTAAAATACCTACTCCAGTTAGATTTCTTTTTCTATTTTCACTGGCTAGTAAATAAGTTTTAAATTTTTGATAATAAATATTTATTTTTAAGTATAGTTTATTACAAAGATCAATTGCAATTTTACTATATTTATTTTGAGGATTTTGCCATTTTTTTATAATAGTACCTTTAAATTTATAGAAATATTCTTTAAATTCATTTAAGTAATCATTATATATTTCTTTTAATCTTTCTTTCATATATCACCAACTAGTAATATATTGAAAATAATTACTTAATTTTATACAAAATTTATTTGAAAATATGAAATAATCCTAAAATAACTAATAGAAAAATACCAATAATATTGGCATAAGAACCCAATTTTTTACTAGAATATTTACCTATAATTAGACCTAAAAATGTAAAGATAGATGCACAAATACTAAAAATTAAGCCAGATAAATAATTATTTGTAGTTATAGCCTCTAAACCTAGACCGGTAGAAAAACTATCTAAACTAACAGAAAGAGATACTAAAAACATATTAAAAAGATTTAATTCAAAAAAATTATCATCATCTTTTATTAAATCAATAGTCATTTCTACTCCAATAAATAAAAGAATAATACCTAGTAAAAAATTAACGTTAATATTTAAAAAAAGAATTATTTTACTACCAAAAAAAGAACCAATAAGAGGCATGAAAAAGTGCATAATACCTACTAATAAACATAAGAATATTATTTTCTTTTTGCTAATATTATATGTCCCAATACCTAAAGATATTGAAAATGTATCCATTGATAAAGATATACCAATTAATAGTAGAGATATTAACACTTTATCACCCTATTAATATATATTAATTTTGTTTGAAATTATTAATTAACTTTCTTGCGTATAACTCGTATTCTGCATCTTCTAAATTGCTTTGTTCATCTAATAAACATAAAGGTGGAAATAATACACACCACCAATTTTTACCTTTACCACTGCCAAGTGTTATAACTAAACTTTCGTAATTTCCTTCTTCATAAGTAATTCCTTTATAAATTTTTTTGGGAAAATAATTGTTACCAAAAGATACTTGATAAGATATATCATAATCTTTTATTATATTATCAATAATATCTAAATTATTGTTTATTAATTCTCTTACTTCTATTATATTATTAGTATTACCAATTACTTTATATAAAGCATTTTCTACTTTATCTTTTATTTCTAATTTTAAATTTTGATCAACTTCTTCATTACTACTTGCAATAATACGAAATCTTATCGCATCACTTGGAATAAATATATTTTCTTTTTCATTAATAAATGTGGCAATTATTGTTATAAAAAATAAAGTTATTATTATCTTTTTCATGTTATCACCACTTAAATATTGCATTATTTTAATTAATTTTATTCATAAAAAATATCTTTATAAGATTTTATTACTTATAAAGACATATCTTTCGTAATTATTATAATCAAGTTCTATTTTAACATGAGAATTTTTTAAATAAGTTTTGGCTAACTTTTCAATAGACTCTCCTTCTTTATCACCAATTTCAAAAGCAATTAAGTAATCAGTTTCTAAGAAGTCTTTTATTTTTTCTAAAATAATTTTATAAAAATATAAGCCATTATCTTTAGCAAATATAGCATTTTGGGGCTCATATTTAGTTTTAGGATCAACTATACTGCCAATTGGAACATAGGGTGGATTACTAATAATTATATTAAATTTTTTATTAGTTTTATAATCTTCAATACTAGTAGTAAAAAAACTAATATTAGTATTATTTAATAAAGCATTTTTTCTCGCCATATTTATAGCATTTTCGCTAATATCAATTGCTTCAATTAGACAGTCTATATTCTTTTTTAAAGCAATACTTATTGCACCACTTCCAGTACCAATTTCTAATATATTTAAATTATCAAGTTTTAAATTTTTTATATAATTAATAGTTTTCTCTACTAAATACTCTGTTTCAAATCTTGGTATTAAAACACTTTCATTAACTAATATTTTGGTATCATAAAAATCAACATGACCGATTATGTATTGAACGGGGTAACCACTTTTTAGTTTATGAAAAGCATCTTCTTGGTCTTTTTCATCAACATACTTCTTTATTAATTCAATATCAGTCATTATAAATTCTCATTAATTCCTGCTAATTTAAGACGCATATCTTCATTAATTAAGGCTTCAATTATTGGAGATAGGTGTCCCTCCATAACTCTATCTAATTCCATAATTGAAAAATTTATTCTATGGTCTGTTACTCTATTTTGTGGGTAATTATAAGTTCTTATTTTTTCTGAACGATCTCCAGTACCAATTTTAGTTTTTCTCATACTGCCAACTTCCATCTCTTGCTTTTGTTTTAAATCATCATGAATTTTGGCCTTTAATAACTTCATTGCTATTTCTTTATTCTTTAATTGGCTTCGCTCAGTTTGACAAGCAACGGCAATACCTGTAGGTATATGGGTAATTCTAACTGCAGAATTTGATGTATTTACAGATTGTCCTCCAGCCCCACTAGAGTGAAAAACATCTATTTTTAAATCATTTTCTTTTAAATCAAAATCAACATCACTAACTTCTGGCATAACTAAAACTGTCGCAGTCGATGTATGAACTCTTCCTTGAGTTTCCGTTTGGGGTACTCTTTGTACTCGGTGAGAACCACTTTCATACTTTAATTTTGAATAAACATTTTCTCCTTTTATTAAGCACTCAATTTGCGAATAACCTCCACTTGCTCCTTCAATGGAATTTAATACTTCAATTTTCCAATTATTCTGAGTAGCATAATAAGAATACATTCTAAATAAGTCACCAGCAAAGATATTGGCTTCATCGCCTCCGGCTGCTCCTCTTATTTCCATAATTACATTTTTACCATCGGCTTCATCTTTTGGAACTAATAAAAGTTCTAATTCCTTTTTCAAATTTTCAATTTCAATAATTAAATTATCTACTTCCATAGTTGCCATTTCTTTTAATTCTGAGTCATTTAATAGTAACTTAGCATCTTCTAAACTTTGTAATTTTTCTTGATAATTATCATAAACATTAACTATTTCTTCTAAATCACTTTGTTCTTTTGATAAAGTTTTTAATTTATTATAATCATTTAAAACTTCTGGTTTAGTTAACTCAGTTTTTAATTCATTATATTTTTTTTTGATGTCATCTAATCTTTCAAACATTTGTAATCACCTCTTAATATTATAACAAACTTCCTTCTAATAATAAATAAGTGAAATTTTCATTTCACTTACCTAATTTATTCTTGAATATTCTCATCTTCATCTATAATTATTAAATCTTTTAAATCATCTTCATCTTCATCATCTTGATCTAAATCATTATCATAGAAAATGTCTTCTTCTTCCTCTGTTTCTATTTCTTCATTTTCTTCTTCTTCAAGTTCTTCACTTACAACTTCTTCATCATCTTCTATAATAATGTCTTGATTATGTCTTGTTGCTAAATCCCAATACCCTTTTGGTAGTAATACAAACCTTTTATTAATAGATAATAATTCAAAAAAGTCTGTTATTCTATCTTCAACAGTAGATTCATCTAAATTCATAACATCACAAACTTTTTTAAATAAATCTAATAATTTCATTTTCTTACCATTATCTTCTAAAATTAAATAAGCAATTTCATCATAACCCATTGTTTCTAATTCTTCACTTGTTAAATCTTTTAATTTCATGTTAATCTCCTTTTTTAAAATATTATATGCAAAATATCATAAAGTAACTTATTTTATTTTCACTATTATTTTTTTCTCTTCTTTATCTAATTTATAGATTAAAATTAATCCATCACTCTCTATAAATTCACAATTTATTTTTACTTCTTGAGTTTTTAAATCTTCATCTTTTAGTTTTAGAGAAAATAAATATTTTTGAAAATCAATTTCTAAAGTATAGTCATTATTTATTCTTTGATATAACTTTTTTTCTTTATCTATTATATTAACTGTATCATTATCTTCTTGAAATTTAATGATATTACCATCTATTTCACAAGGCATATCATCTATATCTATTACTAGTTTATTATTATCATATAATTGCCACTTAATACGTACTTTAATAACTCCACCTCTTTTTTCTAAAAAACTATAACATAGTATATATATAATTTCAACATAAATTTTATTTTTCTTGACATAATAATTTTAGGTGATAATCGTGCGGTTTTTTAAATATTTAATGAAAGTTGCTATTTTTTCTTTTTTAGCCTTTATAATTTCTTATATTGGTATTAATATTTATGCCATGATTAGTCCTAAATTAAATATCACCAACAATGGTACTTATTATTTATATGATAATGAAGATAATTTAGTATATCAAGGAAGTAGTACAAGTTCTTGGGCTAATTTTGAAGATATTGATGAAGATTTGATTAATGCTGTCATTAGTATTGAAGATAAAAAATTTTATTCCCATCATGGTTTTGATATACTAAGAATTGGTAAGGCAATGCTTACTAATATTAAGACTGGATACATTGTACAAGGGGCTTCCACTATTACACAACAACTAGTTAAGAATTTATATTTAGATTTTGGAAAGACTTGGAAAAGAAAAATAAAAGAAGCATTTTTAACCGTTATTGCGGAAATTCAATATGACAAAAATGATATTTTAGAAGCCTATTTAAATACAATTAATTATGGTAATGGCAATTATGGTATTAGTAATGCTAGTCTTTATTATTTTAATAAAGATGTAAGTGATTTAACTTTAGAAGAAGCAATTATTTTAGCCGGAATACCTAAAAGTCCTAATAAATTTAATCCGGTATCTAATTATGAAGAAGCAATAAAAAGAGCCCAAATTGTTGCTAAAGCAATGCTAAATAATCAAGTTATTAGTACTGTTACTTATAATAATTTAAATTTTAATAATATTAATATTTATGGAAAAACTAATCAGAATAATTTACAAATGCTTATGTATTATCAAGATGCTGTTTATAAAGAATTAGAAGGTTTAGGAATTAGTAAAAGTATTTTAGAATCTGGGTCACTTAAAATATATACGAATTTAGATTTAGAAAAACAGACTAGTTTAGAAAAAAATATATTAAATACAATTAGTAAAGATAAAGAATTACAAGTAGCAAGTGTGATAGTAGATCCAGAAACTGGAAAAATAGAGGCCTTAACTGGTGGAGTTGATTATACACTAAGTCAATATAACAGAGCCACTGAATCTAAAAGACAAGTAGGAAGTACTATTAAACCAATACTTTATTATAGTGCTTTAGAAAATAATTTAGTATCTTCAAGTAAATTTAAAAGTGAATATACTATTTTTAATATAAATAATAAAGAAAGTTATTCACCAACTAATTTTAATGATAAATATGCAAATAAAGATATTACTATGGCTGCGGCTATTGCCTTTTCCGATAATATATATGCAGTTAAAACTCATTTGTTTTTAGGAGTTGATAGTTTAGTTAAAACAGCCAAGAAAATTGGTATTAAAGAAGAATTACAAGAAATACCCTCTCTTGCTCTAGGTACTGGGGAAATTAATATTTTAGACTATGCGACTGGGTATGCTACTTTTGCAAGTGGAGGCTATAAAAAAGAATTATATTTAATTAGAAAAATTGAAGATAAAGATGGAAATATAATATATAAGAAAAAAGAGAAAAAAAGTTTAGTACTAAATCCTAACTATGTTTATATTCTAAATGAATTATTAAGTAATACAACTAGTAGTGCTTTTAAAGATTATACTAGTGCTACTGCAAGTACTATTGCATCTAAATTAAGTAGAAAATACGCGATTAAAACTGGGACTACTCCTACTGATTATTATACTGTTGGCTATAATAAAGATGATTTAATGTTAATTTGGTTAGGTTATGATGATAATAGAGAATTTACTAGTAATTATGGGTATATGGCAAAAAATATCTTAGCAGATACTTTAGAAGAAATACAAATAAATCTTACAGATAATTGGTATGAAACACCCCAAAATGTTGTTGGCATAGTTTTAGATGCAGTAACTGGCGAAGTTACGAATGATTCAAGTAAAGCCATAATTTATTATTATTTAAAAGGTAGTGAACCGGCAATAAGTAAAGAACAATATGTTATTGAAACAAAAAAAGACTAATAATATAAAACACTTTATTAGTCATTTTTTATTGTAATAATAAATTTATGTTCATTATTGATATCTTCTTTAGTAACATTTACAACATAACCTTTATTAGTTAGTTCAGTTACTACTCCATCAATTAAATTATTAGCAGTAGTTAAATCAAGACTTTTTATATCATCTTTAACATCTTTTAATGGAGCATAGAAATCTAATAATTCTACTTCTTCATTAAAACTATTGTCTTCATTTTTTTCTACCATACTCATATTGGCTTCTTCATCTTCTAAAAAGTTAAAGAATTTATTAGGAATAGGCTTTTCTTCTGGATTTATATTAAGATTCACATTAATAGGCTCCATTTCTACTTTCTTTTCTTCTGTAAATTCTTTTTTCTCTTCTTTTGGAGTTACTTCTTCTACTATACTTTTTAATCTTTTATCTAATTCTCTTACAGTAAGTCTTTCTTCAATTATTTTATTTAACCATTTATCTTGCTCTTTGGCATCAATTAATTGTAATAAACTTCTTGCATGTCTTTCGGAAATTTTATTTTCCATAATGGCTTTTTGAACATTTTCAGATAATGATAATAATCTTAATTTATTTGATATTGCTGATTGACTTAATCCCATTTTTTTGGCTAATTCTTCTTGGGTTAAGTAACCTTTATCTAGTAAGGCTTTGTATGATTTTGCTTCTTCAATTGAAGATAAATCTTTTCTTTGAATATTTTCTACTATTGCTACTTCGGCACTTTTTTTATCATCTAAAGAAGAAATAATTGCCGGAACACTTGTAAGTCCCGCCATCTTTGAGGCTTTGTATCTTCTCTCACCAGCAATAATTTCATATTTATCTCCAAGGCGTCTTAAAACAAGTGGTTGAATAATTCCGTGCTCTTTTATTGAGGCTGATAATTCTTTTAATGAAGCCTCATCAAAATTTAATCGTGGTTGAAAACGATTTGGAATTATATCTTCAATTGGCACATTTAAAATTTGTGATTCTGTATTCATCACACTTCAGCCCCTTACCTACTATATAATTCTATCTTATTTATTTATTTTTTTCAATGGCTTTTTCAATATTTTATCATAAGGTCTTAAAATTTCTTTTGCTGTATTTTTTTCCTTTTTAATAACTATAATATTTCTAATACCACTTTCATTTGGCAAATTGAATTTATAAGTTTTAATTATTTTGGCATTTAATACCTCAATTGTATCTAATGCATTTTCATAATTTTCATCAATTTGCCCTTTAAGTGCAATAAATAAACCATTTTCTTTAACTAAAGGAAGAGATAATTCTGATAAAACCCGTAAATTTGCTACTGCCCTAGATGTGACAATATCAAATTTATTAAGATTATTTTTCGCATAATTTTCTACTCTATCATTTATAACTTCGCCATCAATTGCTAATTTTTCTTGCAGTAATTTTAAAAATTGAGTTTTTTTATTATTGCTATCTATTAAAGTAATTTTAATATTAGGAAAGAATATTTTAAGAACTATTCCGGGAAATCCTGCCCCACTTCCGATATCTAAAATACTTTCATTAGTTAAATTATAAACATAATTAAAAGTAAGAGAGTCATAAAAATGTTTTAGATAAATATCTTCATCACTTGTAATCGCAGTTAAATTTGTATGTTCATTATATTCTTTTAAAAATTCAAGATAAATATCTAATTTATTTATCATATCATTATTATAATTTATACCTAAATATTCAATATTTTTTAAAAACTCTTCTTTAGTCATTTTTACCATATTCTTTCTTTAAATAAACAGCAAGAATAGCCATATCAGAAGGATTAACACCACTTATTCTACTTGCTTGAGCCATAGTTTTTGGTCTTACTAAATCTAATTTTTGTCTTGCTTCACTAGCAATATTTTTTATTTTTTGATAATCAATATCATCAGGAATTTGTTTTTCTTCGATTTTTTGTAATTTTTCTGCTTCCTTCTTCGCTTTCTTAATATAACCTTGATATTTTAATTCAATTTCTACTTGTTCTTTTACTTCATCACTATAATCTAAATTAATAAAATGATTTAAGAAATTAAAAGTAATATTAGTCCTTTTTAGTAATTCTTCAAAACTCAAACTTTTTGTTGGAATATCAAAATCATTATCTTCAAAAACACTTGCAACTTCTTTTGTTATTTTTAATTTAGTATTTTTAACATCACTTAATAATTTATTTATATTATCTAATTTTTCTCTTAATTTATTCATTTGCGCTTCAGTAATAATACCCAGTTTATAACCATACTCTCTTAATCTAATATCTGCATTATCATGCCTTAGTAATAATCTAAATTCCGCTCTTGAAGTAAGCATTCGGTAAGGATCAGTTACTCCTTTAGTTACTAAATCATCAATTAAAACTCCAGTGTATGCTTCATTTCTTTTTAAAATAAAGGGCTCTTTATTTTGCAGTTTTAAAGCGGCATTTATTCCTGCCATTAATCCTTGACAAGCCGCTTCTTCATAACCACTTGTACCATTAATTTGACCGGCAGTATATAAATTTGTAATTATTTTATTTTCTAATGAAGGCTTTATTTGTAGAGGATTTATAGCATCGTATTCAATTGCATAAGCGTATTTTGTAATAACCGCATTTTCTAACCCCACTAGACTATGGACCATTTTCTCTTGAACATCTTTTGGCATACTAGTAGAAAATCCTTGTAAATACCACTCATCATAATAAATACTTTCTGGCTCTAAAAATAATTGATGTCTTTCTTTATCACTAAATCTTACAACCTTATCTTCAATTGAAGGACAATACCTTGGCCCAACACCAGTTACAAAGCCACCATACATTGCTGATTTTTTTAAGTTATTTTGTATAATTTTATGCGTTAAATCATTTGTATATAGTAAATAACATTTTTGTTGCTCATTAATCTTATATTGTGGTTTTATATCATGACTAAATGTAAGAAAAGTATCACTTCCTAATTCTTCATGCATCTTAGAAAAATCTATGGAATCATACTTTATTCTTGGAGGAGTTCCTGTTTTTAATCTAATTATTTCTAACCCATACTTTTTTAAATTATCACTTAAATGATTACTTCTTCCCTCACCATGAGGACCAGATTCTACATTTTCACTACCCCTTAAAATATTGGCTTTTAAATAGGTACCGGTAGTTAAAATCACTGTTTTAGATAGAATTTTTTCTTTATTACTTAAAATAACTCCCTTAACTTTATTATCTTCAATAATTAAATCCTCAACTAAACCTTCTTTAATAGTTAAATTTTTATTTTTATTCAAAAACTCTAGCATTTTTTTAGGATATACTATTTTATCGGCTTGGGCTCTTAAACTTCTAACGGCTGGGCCTTTGGAATTATTTAACATTTTAATTTGAAAATGACTCAAGTCCGCTACTATTCCCATTAATCCCCCTAAAGCATCTATTTCTCTTACTATAATTCCTTTAGAAGTTCCTCCAATTGATGGATTACATGGCATATCAGCAATATTATTTTTATTCATAGTTAAAAGAAGAGTTTTAAAACCCATTTTGGCTGCAATATTTGCACCTTCACAACCGGCATGTCCTCCGCCTACTACAATTACATCATACATTTTATCACTACTTTCCTACACAAAAATTGGCAAATATAGTATCAACTAATTTATCATGATAAACATCACCAATTATTTCTCCTAAAAAATTGAAAGAATTTGTTATATCAATTTCCACTATATCTATAGGCATTCCTGCATCTAAATTATTTAAAGCATTTACTATACTTTTTATTGCTTTTTTTAATAAATCAATTTGTCTTATATTAGACATATAACTCATATCTTTCGTAATTATTGTATCAAGTTCTAATTTTTTGATAATTTCTTTCTTTAATTTATTGATACCTTCATCATCTATTGTATTACCTAAAATATAGTAATTATCTAAAGATATTTTGGTTGGTAAATCTGATTTATTAACATAAATTATTCTTTTATATGGATGTATACTTTCCATTAAATCTTTTTCATAATCACTAACTTTAGCATTATTATTTAAAACTAAAATAACTATATCGGCATTTTTTATAGTTTCTAAACTTTTTTCAACACCAATTTTCTCTACAACATCTTTTGTTTCTCTAATGCCGGCAGTATCAATAAAATTAATTTGAAAACCATTTAAACTTATAGACCCTTCAACTATATCTCTAGTAGTCCCAGCAATATCTGTAACAATGGCTTTATCTTCATCTAAAAATTTATTTAGAAGACTACTTTTGCCCACATTTGGTTTACCAACAATGGCAACATTAATTCCTTCTTTTATTAATTTACCATTTTTAGAAAGAGTAAGAATATCTTGTAATTCACTTTTTATCTCCTTTAATTTAGGTATTAAATCTCTTTCTTTTATAACTAAAATATCTTCATATTCAGGATAATCTATATTTACTTCAATATTAGCCATAAGTTCGACAATTTTATTTCTTATTCCCTCTATCTTTTTTGTTAAATTTCCACCCATATTATTTAGGGCTAACTTTCTTGCGGCATCAGTTTTAGCATTTATTAAATCATTTACTGATTCTGCCTCAACTAAATCGATTCGACCATTTAAAAATGCTCTTTTCGTAAATTCTCCGGGCTCTGCTAAACGACAACCATTTTCTAATAACAATTCTAATATTTTATTTGTAGTATTAATACCTCCATGCGAATTTATTTCAACTATATCTTCAGTCGTATAAGTTTTGGGACTTTTCATAACACTTACTAATACTTCATCAATTAATTCATTTTTATCATATATATGACCATAATTAATGGTATGACTATCTACTTTATCTAAATCAGTACCTTTATATATTTTTTTAACAATTTTTATCGCATCTTTACCACTTAAACGAACAATTGAAATTGCTCCAACACCTAAAGATGTGGAAATTGCACATATTGTATCATTCATAAAATCCCTCTTTCTCATGATATATTAGCATAAATTAGAAAATAAATCATTAAAAAACCAGATTATTCTGGCTTTATTATAATATGTCTTTCTGGCTCTTCTCCAACACTTGTTGTTAAAACCCCTTTAAAGTTAGTTAAGGCATTGTGAATTATTCTTCTTTCATAAGCATTCATATTATCTAAATGAACTTCCATATTAGTTTTAGTAACTTCTTTTGCTAAGTTACGAGCCATCTTTATTAATCTTCTCTCTTGTTTTTCTTTATAATTTTCAACATCAAGACTAATATATGGATAAATATTAAACTCTGTATTAATTTTTTGTTTTACAATTGTCTCTAAAGATTTTAAGGTATTACCACCTTTACCTATTAAAACAGGATTATTATTTGAATATATCTTTATATATAAAGTATTTTCTCTAATTTTACTTTCAAAATTGGCGGTAAGTCCCATATTATTAATAAGTTCTTCTAAAAAATCTTTAATATATTTTAATAAATCTTCTTTTAATATTACTTTTAATTCAATGCTACTTTTACTAAATAAGCCATTTTTCTTTTCCAATGATTTATAGTAAAAATCATCTTTACTAACATTTAATTCTTCACATACTTCTTGAAGTAATGCATCTAGTTCTTTACCTTCCTTTGTTATTATTTCCATACTTTAGACCTCTTTTCTCTTCTAATTTATCTTTAATCTTCTTTTTATTTTTAACATCCTTCTTTTTTTCACCACTTAATCTTTTAAAGATAAATGTTTGAATTGCTATAAAAGCATATGTAACTATCCAATAAAAAGATAAAGCCGTTGATAGAGAAAATGATGTAATAATAATTAAGATGACCATAATATTTGTCATCATCGACATTTGACTTTGCATTTCTTTTGTTTGGGCCATTGCATTATTAGCACTCATTGAATATTTAAATGAAAAATATGTACTTAATGCAATTAAAATAATTAATATTATATATAAGTAATTACCATTAGATAAACCAACATATGGTGTCATACCTAAATTTAAGCCAAGTAATTTATCTTCAAATATCGCTGGTACTCTGTTAATGGCTTCTAAAAAAGCAAAGAATATTGGTAATTGTAAGAAAGCCACTAAGCAACCAGACATCGGTTTCACATTATGCTTTTTGTATATAGCCATCATTTCTTGACTTTTTAACATCATAGATTCTTGATCATCTCTACCACGATATTTAACTTCTAATTTTTGAATTTCTTGATTTACCTTTTGCATATTTTTACTTTGTTTATGAGTTTTATATGAAAAAGGTAATAATATAATTCTAATTAATAAACCAATTAAGATTAATGAAACACCCATGTTCCCAATTAAATCGCCAAGTTTTAAAATTAAATAGGCTAGGGGCTTAACAAAAATTAATTCCCAAAAACCATTTGATTTATTAGAATTTAATTTAAATTCACTACATAAAGGTAAATTCTCTAATGTTATTTTTAATTCATCATTGTATTCAGAGTAAACTTTATATAGTTCTGAATCTTCTTCTGGTTTACATAAAATATTATTCGGCAAATTTTGACCAGTTACTTCATATTGAACAATTTTTTTATCTTCATCTTTTATATAGTTATTTGCTCCACAACCACTTGTTAAAAATATAAAAGATATAAGTATTATTATGTATAATTTATTTTTCATTTGCATCTCCCTTATTTAATAACTTTAAAAGTTCTATTTCCATATCTTTATATTTTAAATTCAATACTTCCTTCTTACATATTATAATATAATTATAAAATTTTGGAAATAGATGTGAATTATTAGTTATTATGCTTCTAATTTGTCTTTTTACTTTATTTCTTGTAACTGCATTACCAAATTTTTTACCTACTGCAATACCATATTTATTTTTTAATTCCGTACTTTCTAATTTAGAAATAATATAATATTTATTTCTTGCTTGAATACCTTTATTAATAATATCATTAAATAATATATTTGATTTAACTATATCTCTTTTTTTCATAATATAAAAATTCGTAAGAAACTATTTTGTTAATTCCTTACGACCTTTTCTACGGCGATTATTTATAATCTTTGTTCCTTTACGAGCAAAGAAACCATGTTTTTTAGCTTTTTTGCGATTATTTGGTTGAAAAGTTCTTTTCATGTAAAGTCCACCTCTTTCTTTAGCGCTCTTATTATAATATTAATAAGCCATTTATGTCAAGAATTAAAAGATTTATGTTCATTAAAATATCGAAATCCGAATTATATATAAATTTAAATTTGGATATCCGAAATAAAAATACCCATATACATGATCCTTTGATACAATATTTTTGTTCAGAAAATTATGTAATTGGAGGTATGTATATGGGTCGTAATTATTCTAACAAAAATTTGACTAATTTGGAATTAGGAAATATTGAATTTTATTT
>CALVZO010000007.1 GCA_944372545.1 uncultured Bacilli bacterium
AAAATAACACTAATAACCCATTTGCAAAACCTAAAATTGAATCGTTATAAATTTTATTTAAGTAATAAAAAAGTCCTGATTTATAGTCAAGACTTTTTTGTTGCTTACTTCTCTAACTCTTCAATAAACTCTTCAATATCTGTTCTAGGTATTCTCGTATTAGGACACGTTTTTAATAAATTACAAGCATTTAATACTTTTTGATAAGATATTATATTATTATCTTTCATTAATTTTATTATCACCTGTTGCAAGTATACAATTATTATCTCTTGCTATAACAAAATTAATTAAATCATATGTAGATAATTTTTTCTTTATCTTACTTAAATTATTTACTTCTATTAATTGAGTTGCAGTTACTCTCATAACTTTAATTTTTTTAATTAATTTAACATTACCCGTTTTTTCATTTATTTCATCATTTTTAACCATATCATTTATATATATATTATCAATAGCAATAAAATCTTCTAATATATTAGCATTATTTAAGTCTGTAATTATTAGTATCAGTAATTATTATCTTCGTTGATATATTCATTTGTGGTGATTCCTAATAATTCACAAGCCTTATTTATAGAAATGATTTTATCTGCTTCTAATTTGTATACTATTTTTTTAAATTGATATGATATTTCTGCTGGAATAGGATTTGGATCATTTTTTCCTATTTTTTTACTTAACAATATATTTAATTTTCTATATAAATAATTTGATATAACATTTAAATCATGTAGTCTATACACAATTGCAGAATAACTAACTTTAAATTCATTTTTAAATGCTATTAATTCAAAAAAATTTATATTTCCTCTTGAATAACCAAATTCATTTATTACTGCTTCATTTGGCATTAATAAAGCACTTGCAAATCTATTACATAATTTTTCTTCATCTAAATCTTTATTATTAATATTTAGAATCAAATGTCCTAATTCATGAGCAATAGTAAATCTTTGTCTTGCCCCATCTTTTATGTTATCTAATAAAACAATAACTGGAACATTGTTTACTATTTCACTTAATCCATCAAAATCGTTAAAACGATTATTTGAATTTTTTATTTGAATAATAATAATCCCTAAATTTTCAAGAATATTAATTAAATTTGATATCGGTTGCTTATTTGATATTTTTATATAATTACGAAAATCATTTGCACATTTTTCGGCATCTTCTAAAGTATTACACAAATACTTTTTTAATTTAATACTATCAGTATTAATATTATTCATTTCTATGACTTCTAAATATTTTGCAACTTTTTGTTGAATTAATTCTTTTAAAAGTTCTAAATTTTGCCCAGATAATCTTTTTTTCTTTCTAAATGAAGTAAATTTCATTTTAGGAACATCATAAACTTTCAATATTTCAATGGCTTTTACTTGATAAGCATTAGCAAATTCAATTATCTTTTCTGAATCGGGTAATATTTTTTCATTTTCATATTTAGAAACAGCAGTAGCACTCATATTAAGTAAATTTCCTGCCTCTTTAAGAGATAAATTCTTTAATAATCTAATTCTTTTTAAATTCTTTCCAATTCCGTTCATATTATTCTCCTTCCTTTCTAGTTTATATTTTATCATACTTTTTACGAAATATAAACCAAATATTATTTAATTATATGATTAAATTAAAAAACTGCCACGAAATTTATTATATCATTTCCTGACAGTTATTCATTAGTTTTCTCCTTCTTCTAACATCTTTGTTATGAAAAGACCATACCCAGATAGTGGATTATCAACGATAACATGGGTAACAACACCAACTATCATACCATTTTGCATTATCGGTGAACCACTCATACCTTGAACCACTCCACCCGTCTTTTCAATTAAATCTTTATCTGTTATTTCAAATGTAATATTTTTTGTATTACTTGTTTCATTTATTTTTGTAATATTTATTGTAAATTCTTCTACTTTCTCTTTTTCTAAGACTGTATAAATTGTGGCTGGCCCTACTTTTACTTCTTCATTTTGGGCTACTTTTACTAATTCTAAATCACTTTCAATTAAATCTGTATATTTTCCAAATATACCATGAAAGGTATTTTTAAAAATAGTTCCATAAACGGTATTATAATAATATTTAGCATTTTTACTACCAGCACTTCCTACTTCTGATTTATCTATTGAAGTAATTTGATTTCTAAAAATACTACCATCTCTAATTTCTACAATAGACTTAGTATTAGACTCTACTATTTCATGCCCTAAAGCCCCATATATTTTAGTTCCTGGGTCTATGTATGTAAGAGTACCTATTCCTACTATACTATCTTTAACAAATAAACCAGTTTTATAAATGCCATCATCATTAATTAAATTTAATTTTGATGTATATTCTTTATTATCTCTTGTATAAGTAAGATTTACATATTCTTCACTTGTATATTTTTCTATCTCTTTTGTTAAATCATTTAGTGTATCTACACTTACTCCATTAACCTCTTTTATATAATCGCCAACTTTTAAATCACCTTTATTATACTTACCATTTATTTGATAAAAACCAACTACTAGTATACCATCACAATTAACTTCAATACCTAAGGTATTACCACCTAAATATATATAATCTGAATAAGCAAATGTATATATAGGCATTAAAAATAATATTAAAAATAATCCTATTTTTTTCATATAATCACCATCAGTATTATTATGTCCTTGATTTATAAAAATAAAAAACCAATAATTGGCTGTTTCCAATTATTGGCTAATTAATTAATAACTTAATGCATAACCATTATCAACTAAATAATTAATAATAAATTCTACTCTTTCTTTATCACTAGGCCAAGTAGTACTGCCTGAATTTTCATAATATTGAACAACGTATGTTGTTAAAGCATTTCCTAATGCTGTTGTATCAATATCTTTTGTATTTCCAAGACTAACATTTTGTAAAATATCATCTAGTTTACTATCCATTGAATCTAATTTTGTTTCAATAGCATCAATGTCATTTTGAGCAGCACTTAATTTATCAAATAAGCCATCAGTACCATTAATTAATGCATTTGTAGCATCACTAGTATCGCCTATTTTCTTAATAATGCTTTCTTCCATTGTAGTAAGTGTACTTTGTACTGTACTTACAGATGCAGTAATATTATTTGTTATTCTATCAGTTCTATCATTTAATGCAGATAATAATAACTTATAGTAATATTCTTGACCTTCTTTAACTGATTCTGTTCTATTGTTCATTGCTGTAAATAATAATTTATAATAATATTCTTGGCCTTCTTTAACTGATTCTGTTCTATTGTTCATTGCTGTTAATAATAAACTATAGTAATATTCTTGACCTTCTTTAATTAAATCTGTTCTATTGTTCATTGCTGTTATTGTTAAATCATAATAATTTTTTTGATTTGTCGTAATATCAGATGTTTTACTTGTAATTAATGTTACTAAATTTGTTTGGACATTTACAAGTGTTTGAAATAAATTATCTTGTACAGCAAGTAAATCTGTTTTTAGATTACTAATATTTGTATCAATTTCATTTGTCTCTGTAGTAATTAAATCTTTTACTTCTACTCCAGTAGCAGTAATTAATGATGCTAAATTTGTTTGGACATTTACAAGAGAATTAAATAAATTATTTTGTACAGCAAGTAAGTCTGTTTTTAGATTACTAATGTTTGTATCAATTTCATTTGTTTCTGTTGTAATTAAATCTTGTACATTACTAATTTGTTCTGTAAGTAATGTTGCTAAATTTGTTTGAACGTTTACTAGGGAATTAAATAAATTTGTTTGTACATTTGTTAAATCTGTACGTAGATTATTAACATTTGTATTAATTCCATCTGCTTCATCAGTAATTAATGTTCCCAAGTTACTTTCTACATTTTGCATAACGCCTGATAAGTTTTTCTCAACATTTACTAAAGAGTCAAAAATATTTTTTTCTACATTTAATAAATCTGTTCTTAAATTATCAACATTTGTATTAATTCCTTGTGCTTCTAATTCAATTAATTCAGTTAAACTATTTTCAGCAGTCTTTATTGCATTAAATAAGTTTGTTTGAACATTTACTAAGGAATTAAATAGATTTGTTTGAACATTTAATAAATCTGTTCTTAAGTTATCTATATTTTGATTAATTGCTGCAGATTTTAATTCCATTAATGCTGCTAAATTCGTTTGAACGTTTACTAATGAATCATATAAATTCTTTTGAACATTTAATAAGTCTGTTCTTAAATTATCTATATTTGTATTAATTCCATCTGCTTCAGTAGAAATTAATGTACCCAAGTTACTTTCTACATTTTGCATAACACCTGATAAGTTTTGCTCAACATTAACAAGTGAATTAAATAGATTATCTTGAACATTTAATAAATCTGTTCTTAATCCATTAATATTAGTATTTATTTCTCCAGCCTTTGTAGATACTAAATTACCTAAATTACTTTCTACATTAGTAAGAGAGTCATATAAATTTGTTTGTACATTTACTAGTGAATTATATAAATTACTTTGTACATTTTCTAAATTAGTATTTACTTCTTTAGTATTATTATCTATTTTTGTAATAATACTTTCTTTTGCACCATCTACTGAAGTAATAATTTCGATAGTTTTATTTCCTACAGTTGCTACTAATTCTTCTTCTACTTTATCAAGAATATTTGATAAAGATTTTACTTGTTTAGATAATGATGCAAATTCATCATATAAATCAGCGGTATCGCTGTCTTCTTCATCACCATTTGTATCAGTAAATTCAGCAATTTGTTCACTAATTTCATCAATAGCATTAGTTATCTTATTACCATTATTACTTACACCAGCTTCAATATCCTCTAGTGTACTTGAACCATTAAATGATCTAAATAATAAGATAATGCCAATAATTAGAACAATTACTAAAATAACTTCCATAACAATTCTTCTAGCATTTACTTCTTTTTTTGCCATTTTACTTCTTTACTCCTTCTTTTATTTAATAGTTATTTCTTCCAGATAGCCACTTTTAACAACTGCTATCTTATCTAAGTTATCAGCAATATCTTGAACAAACTTTTCTTCTCTTTTACTTTCTAAGTAATCTGCAAGTTTTTTATTGTCCAACTTTTCTTTGATAACTATGTGATAAGCACTATCAGTACTTATAACACCACTAATATCGCCAACATCTAACTTATTAATTGCATTTTTTAAATTTTCTACTAAAGAAGATTTTAAATAATACTCTTCTTTATCTTCTTTAGAATCTTCTGAATATTTTTCAATTAATTCATCAAAATCAGTACCAGATTTTGCCATTTCTACAAGACTATTTGCTAAAATTTCTTTTTGGTTTAAAACTATCTCATCTAAATATTTATTAGTATCTAAATCCTTTTTTAACAAGACAATTTGTTTGATTTTTACATAATCACTTTGATAAGTTTTTGTAAATTCTTCAACTTCATCATCTGTTAAATCGTTTCTCTTTCCTTCTTTATATAAAGAATTATAAATTATATCATATAATTTATTAACTTTAGCAACTTCCATGTAAGCATCATCATTGGTATTATTTTCTTTTAACATCTTTTTGTATTCTGATTTTCCCCCTAAATTATTGATGAACTCTTCTTTTTCTTCTTTGATTTCTTCTAAATCTTCGTCGTTCAAGGTAATATTATTTTCATTGGCTATTCTTAAAATCGCTGAAGAAACTTTTATCTTCGAAATTACTCTTTCTTTTAAATAGTCTCTTACAGTAAGTTCGCTATCACTAGATACTTGGGTATTAAGAGCATCTTCTGATAAATTAGTTCCATCAATACCAAAATACTCGTACTTAATTAAATAAGCATACATGTTAAAGTCAGTTTCTGTATATTTAATATTATCTATTGTAATTAATACTTCATCTTTATCTCTAAATACTAAAAATAAGATACTAATGAGAATAACTACTAATATACTAATACCAATAATTATATTTTTAGCAATTAATATTTTTCCCTTTTTATTTGTTCTTTTTGAACTTGCTTTCTTAGATGTTGTTGCTCCCTTAGTTGTTTTTTTAGTTATTTCCTTTTTATTAGCCATTTTTCCCTTCACCCCCTGAACAAACATACTCCATATGAAATAACACTTCCTATTTTACTAATAAGTAAAATTTCTGTCAAGAAAAATGTCATAAACTGTCTATAATTTTAAATATAAGAAAAAATCCTTACATCTTGCTAAAACTTCTCTTAATTCTCTATAGATAAAGCCAGCATAATTAATTTTTCTAGCAGGTACTCCAATAGCCTCTATATTAAGTTTATCACTTATATATAAAGAACGATATAAATGATAATTTTGACTAATAATAATTACTTTTTCTCCCTTATAATTTTTTTTAAAATTTTCAATACTTTCATGAGTTGAAAAACCAGTATTATCTCTAATAATAACATCTTGTTCTAACCCTTCATTTAATAAATACTCTTCCATAACATCTACTTCACTATAATTTTCTTTATGACTCCCAGAAATAATTAGTTTTTGAATTAAGCCTTCATTATATAAAGATATGGCTATATCTAGTCTATCTTTTAACATTTTACTAGGTTTATTATTTTTAGTTATACCACACCCTAAAATAAGAGCATATTGATAAGTATTAGTTATATCATTTTCATTAATTATTTTATTTTGATATTTAGTTAGAAGATAAAAATTGATTAGTAAAGGAATTAAGAAAATAAATATTAATAAAATAATTAAAATATTTCTTTTTTTCATAAACATCACAATAAAAGTATATCATAGATTACTATTTAATACATATTATTAAGGGGTAATTTAAATGTTTTTAAAAAATTTTATTTTTGGCTTAATTATTGGAATTGGTTTTATTATACCGGGAGTATCTGGGGGAGTACTTGCAACAATACTAGGAATTTATGAGAAAATATTAGATAAAATAAGTAATTTATTTATAGATTTTAAAAAAAATATTACTTATTTATTACCTATATTTTTCGGAATATTTTTAAGTGTACTATTACTTAGTAAAATAATTTTATATTTACTTAATAATAATTATATTTTTATTTCTTATGTATTTATGGGATTAATAACAGGTTGTATTCCCTTTTTATTAAAAGAAGTTAAAAATAAAACTAATAAATATATATCTATCTTTCCATTTATATTATCTTTTATATTTGGTTTATTTTTATTTATAATTCAAAATAATAACTTTAATAATTATACTAATCCTAATTTTTTAATAATGATAATTGGGGGTATTATATATTCAATTGGCAAAATAATTCCTGGAATAAGTGGTGCAGCCCTTTTAATGTTACTTGGTATTTATGAATATTTATTAAATATAATTGCTAATCCATTTATGATAAATTTAAATATAATTATAACTTTAATTCCCTTTTTTATTTCCTTTTTAATAAGTGCAATATTTATTATTAAATTAATAAATTATTTATTAAAGCATTATTTTCTTTCAACTTATAGTGCTATTATTGGGTTTATTTTGTCTTCCCTACTATTTATTTATCCTGCCTATTTTTCAATAACTTATATTTTCGTATTTACTTCTTCATTTTTAATATCTTATTATTTTAGTCAATAAAAAAGATACTTTAGATAACTAAAATATCTTGGAACAAAAGAAATTTTTAATATTAAGGAGGTATATGTACTTAAATAATAAATATATTAAAATCCCCTTCACTAATAAAATATGCGAAAATTTCCATATGGGTTGGGTATTAAACTAACTTAAATAAAGTGTAGAATAAAAATGCAACTAATAAGATATAAACAATTAAACCATTAATGGTTTCTCTTTTTGTACTTTTATATTTAAGTCCTACTATCATAGTCCCTAAATAACCTCCAATTAAACCACCAATATGAGCAGCATTATCAATTGAACTAGAAGTAAATCCTAAAAATAAATTTAATAATATAATTGGTATTAATTGATTAGTTAGAGCATTTGATAAATAAAGGCGATAATGATAACCAAAATAAAGTAAGGAACCCATTAAGCCAAAGATGGCACCACTTGCCCCAACTGATAAGGAATTTTCTAAAAATACAATACTAAATATATTACCTAAAATTAAACTTAATAAATAAATAATAATATATTTAGTTTTACCAATAAATGTTTCTACTTGTGATCCTATAATCCATAAAGAATACATATTAACTACTAAATGTAATAAATTACCATGTAAAAAAGCACTAGTAATTAATCTATAAAATTCACCACCCATTACTAAGATTCGATTATTTGCTCCTAGTAATATTAAATTATAAGTAAAATTATCACTAATTAAATTAGATATTAAAAACATTATAACATTAATAATAATTAATATTTTAGTAACAATTATTCTCTTTTGTCTAAAAACATTTTCAAATTTTTTATTTTCTTCTTCTGTTTTCTTATTAATATCTTCTGTAATATTAATTATTTTATCTAAATTATCAGTCTTTTTAAATCTATTAGTTTTTATTTTGGGAAAGACTTTATTTAATAAAGTATTCTTTTTAAGTTCACTAATATTATTTACTTTAACTGTTTCAATTAATTTATTTTCACTACCAATACTAACTGAATTACCTAAATCTAAACAAATATTTAAAGCATTCATTTTTAAAGATAATGTTTTTTTCTTAATTTGCTTAATAACAAATTCCATTTTAAACATATCCATATCATATTGTTCATTATTATGAATATATTTTGAATTAATTCTCACTATTTTATAAGGAGCCTCTAAATTTTCTAACCAAATTTCATTTTTAACCCCTTGAACATTTATGGGAGTATAATTCTCTTCAGTAACAAAATAGTGGACTAAACTCATAATCATTTCATCTTTATTATTTAATATTGTACTCATTATTACTCCTTCTCATATTATTCTACCCTTTTTCATATTATTAGTAAAGGGTGATTTTATGGATTTATTTTTTCTCATCTATCTAGCCGTTATTGTCTATATTACAATACCTATATGTAAAATAGTTTGGTATGACTATTTAGATAATGATTTATTATTTTTACTTTGTAGTAACTATATACTAGCATTTTTATTATCAATTATTTTTAATTATCAAGAAAATTTAATGTATAGTATTTTAATTAGTTTATTTTTAATGATTTCTGCCTTTATGCTTATTAGAAAAATTAAAAGTATTTATAATTCTTACCAATTATTAAGTCTTCCCTATTTCTTTTTTACTGTATTTGTTTTTAGTAATATTTTAGTTTTAATCTAACTTATTAAGAAATTCTTGAAAAACTTCTGGTAATTCTGTAGTGAACTCTAATTTTGTTTTAGTAACTGGGTGCGTAAACCTTAATGTTTTTGAGTGTAAGAATTGACCGAAAGATGGAATAACTTCTTTATCATATACAGGATCATTAAATACAGGATAGCCAATATATTTCATGTGCACTCTTATTTGATGTGTTCTACCAGTTTCTAATACTAAACTAACTAATGTATATTTTGTATATCTTTTTAATACTTTTAAATTAGTTTTCGCCCACTTACCATCACTTCTTACTTCCATTTTATTAAATGCTGTTTTGCTTCTTCCAATTGGGGCTTCAACTTCAGCACTATTAGTAGGAAATACCCCTTTTAATAAAGCATAATATTCTCTATAAATTCTTTTGTGCTTAAAGTCATCGGCAAGTAATTCATGAACCATATTAGTTTTAGCCACTAACATAAGTCCACTTGTATCTTTATCTAACCTGTGAACTATTCCTACTCGTTCTTCTCCACTTATATCACTTAAATTATCGGTATAATATTTAAGACCATTTACTAAAGTATTATCGTAATGGCCATTACCGGGGTGCACTACTAAACCAGTCGGTTTATTAATAACCATTAGATATTCATCTTCATATATAATATCTAAATCAATTTTAGTAGGAATAATATTTTGTTCTTTAATAAAACTCTCATCAATTATTACTATATCATTTTCTTTTGTTTTGTAACTTGGCTTAACTTCTTTTTCATTAACGGTAATATAATTTTCTTTTAACATTTTCGTAATAGTTTCTCTACTAAAATCTGTATTTTGACTTAAATATTTATCTATACGAATATCACTTTCATTTACTATTAACTTCATTTAAATCTTCCTTTTTTATTATTGCAATTATTAATAATAGAATACCAATAAATATATATATATCAGCCATATTAAAGACTGGGTAATCATAACCCAAAAGATTGAAATCTAAAAAATCAATAACGTAACCTAAAAATATGCGATTAAGTAAATTACCAATTATTCCTCCGTATACTAAACTAAATGCGAAAATATTTCGATTATTTATTTGAAATTTAGTTTGATAATATATAAGTGATACTAAAATAACTATAGAAATTGTTATTAAAAGTATTCTTTGACCTTCCAATATATTCCAAGATGCACCATAATTGTATACTTTTGTAAGAGAAAAAAAGTTAGTAATTATCTCTTTAGTTTCCATCTCATTAAAAGAAATGTCTACTAAATATTTAGTAAATAAATCAATAATAAGAAAAATAAAACTAAATATTATAATTTTCTTTTTCATAAAAAATCACATTAATATTATAGCATAATTCTTATAAAAATACATCTAGGGTATTTTGGCATAAAAAATAGTTACTTAAAATGAATCTTCAATTTACTTTTGAAATTGAATTTTAAATTTTATGTCTATTAAATTAATATAAATTATGTTTTAAAAATGATATAATATTCGTTATACAGGAGGTTTAAATGCTAGATAAAGAGTTTAAAAGTGTTGTTGATGAATTAGCATCAAAACTTAAAATAACTTTTCCGAATATAAAAAGGATTTTCTGTTCGTAATCTTAAAAGCATGAAAAAATATTATATTGAATGTAATGAAAGTAAAAAGGTGCAGATGGCGTCTGCACAAATTCCTTGGTCACATAATATGCTTATTTTAGATAAGATTAAAAATGAAAATGAGAGAGTTTGATATATGGAACAAACACTAAGTAATGGTTGGAGTTATGATGTATTAGCATTTCAAATAAAGAGTGATTTATATTCACGTCAAGTACTAGGAGATAAATTAAATAATTTTAATTCTTCATTACCTAGTTTTCAAAGAGATTTGGCCAAAGATTTAATGAAATTTATTTGTGTTTTTTCTAGTTCTTTCCATATTTCATTATAAATCCACTAAAATTACATCAGCCCCAATTTTTTTGATTTTTTCAAAACTAAAGGAAGTTTCACCACTTCTTATAACTTTTCGCATTATTTTTCTTTCTTCAACTACAAAATAAGTGATTTTACCACTTTCATCAACTCTTGCATCAATTATTCTACCTAAATTATTACCATTTTTAATATTAATAACATCTTTGGTTTGTAAATCACTTAATAACATAGTTCCCCCTAGTACAAGTATATGTTATTTAATTAATTTTCTGACATTTTCAATAGCGCTTTTTTCTATTCTTGATACTTGGGCTTGACTTATTCCCATAGTATCGGCAATTTCCATTTGAGTTTTACCAACAATAAATCGAGAAATTAAAATATCTTTTTCCCTTTCTTTTATTTTTTGTAAAGCCCTTCTTAAAGAAATTAACATATCTTTATCTGTAAGTTTGTCTTTTAAATCTGCAACTTGGTCGGCAAGATAAATCGTATCTCCCCCATCATTATAAATAGGTTCAAAGATACTCATTGGGTCTTTAAGAGAATCTAGGGCATAAGCAATTTCATATTCATCAATTCCTAAATTACTAGCAATGATTTCACTAGTTGGCATAATTCCATGAATACTTATATAATCATCTTGAAATTTAATTATTTTGTAGGCTAAATCTTTAATGCTTCTACTAACTTTAACTTGCGTATTATCTCTTATATATCTTTTCACTTCTCCCAAAATTAGGGGCACTGCATATGTTGATAAGCGAAGTCCCAAAGTGATATCAAAATTATCTATGGCTTTAATTAAGCCAATAACTCCAACTTGAAATAAATCGTCCATATTATATTTAGAATTATTAAAACGTTTTAAAATTGATAAGACTAATTTTAGATTACCATTTATTAATTCTTCCTTTGCAGTTAAGTCTCCATTTTGATATCTAATAAAAAGATTAGTTGTTTCTTCATTACTTAAAACTTTTATTTCACTTGTATTTATGCCTGTAATATCTACTTTATATTTTGCCAAAGAAAAACTCCTTTCTTTTTATTTATGAGAAAGAAGTCTTAATTTTATACAATAACTTTAGTAATATTAAATTTTTTTAATCATTTAAATCAATTTTTTGATCTTGATAAAGACTATTTGCAAGTATTTCTGGCTCTTCTTTAGTAAATGCCTTACTTGCTTCTTCATCACCTTGTAAATGCCACATAAACCAAGCCGTTACATACCCATCGGCTTTATATAACATTTGTCCATGTTCTGCCCCAATTCTTCTCATCATTACTTTAGATGATGGAATTTTATTATACATATCAACCATTTTTTCAAAAGGTATAACCATTTCTGTTTCAAATTCTCCAACTGTACCTGCTATTATCAATGTTGGTATATTTATTTTTGTTAAATCATAATTCCAACCGAATGCTAAAGCAGTCTCTTCATGAGTTGGTGATAATGCAACAGCAGTTTTATATTCATCTTTATGTTCCATAACAGAAATAGCAGTAAATACCCCTGCACCTCCTTGAGAGTGTCCTGTAATACCGATATTATCAATATCTATTTTGCCATAAAAAATGCTATCTTTATCTTCATTTGCTTTCTTTATATAATCTATTGTTTCATCTGCTGATTTCCCAAAACCAGTACTTCCATCATCGTTTCCTACTACTATAAAGCCCCAAGATGCTAAATGTTTAAATAATGCTTTATATTTTTTAGGAAGAACTCCAGTACCATTTAAAACCACTACTACAGGAAATTTTTTATTACTATTTTCTAATTCTTTAGGGTAATAAACATAATTATATTTTGTTAATGGAGTGGCTTAACTTTTTGTATTCTTTACTTTATATTCACCCATTGCTAGATATTTTGCTTCAATATCTCCCCCAGTTTCTACTTCTTTTGTATAATTATTAGGTACTGCCGGTATAAGTGATAACACCTTTATCAGATTTTACTCTATAACCAATACTTAATATCATGTCTAAATTGTAGTATTCTACATTTCTAGTTACATCTCTTTCTCCTTCTTTTTGAACTGTCGCAAATTTTGCGACAGTTGGAATATCTTTTAGTTCTTCACTCAAAGCATTATTAATATACTTGCCAATTGTTTTTATATCCCTATCAAATAATTTAGACAATTGTTGTCTATTTAACCATACTGTTTCATCTTTTAAATTGACCTCTAATTTTACTCCTTGATTTTCAAATAAAATAATTTCGTTTTTACTTTTTTTCATCGACATGCAATTTAATCTAACTTTCAGCAAACACTTAATTTGTTTTTATAATAAATTTAATATCATCTCTTGCTTTTATTCTAATTTTTTATTTAAATTTCAAAATTCGACTGCAACGACAACTTACTAAACTATTGCCTCTAATTCACACAAATTTACTATTTATCTATAAAGTCTAATACATAAATTCACTTAATCAATTCCATGAAGTAAAAACATTACTAGTAGAAAATATATAGCAATAACTACTATAGTTACAATAAGAACTATTTTTAAAATATTTATTTTCTTTTTATCTTTTTTCAAAATAAATACCACTCCTAAAACACTTTTCTTCTATTTCATTATAGCAAAAAAAAGCAGATACATCTATAAATCTGCTTATGTAAAATTTAACTTTAAATCTTCATAATATTTTGTAATTTTTTGACTATTTTCTTTTCTATTCTTGAAATATATGACTGACTTATTCCTAGCATTTCTGCTACTTCTTTTTGCGTATATTCTTCTTTATTATCTAGTCCATATCTTAAAACCATAATTTCTTTTTCTCTTTTATCTAGGGAAGAAATTTCTCTTTTTAATAATTCCTTATTAACATTTAATTCAAATTCTTTTGGCACTACATCTTCTTCAGTTCCTAATATATCTTCTAAATGAAGTTCATTACCTTCAGCATCATAATTTAGAGTTTCTTCTAAACTAATTTCAACTTTTTTTCGTTTATTTTTTCTTAAAAACATTAGTATTTCATTTGCTATACACCTAGATGCATAAGTTGCTAATTTTATATTTTTATCTATTTTATAAGTATTAATCCCTTTTATTAATCCAATTGAACCAATTGAAACTAAATCTTCAATATCAAAACCAGTATTTTCATACTTTTTGGCCAAAAATACTACTAATCGTAAATTATGTTCAATTAAAATATTCCTAGCATTTATATCACCTTGTTTAGCCTTTATTAAATATTCTAATTCTTTTTCTTTACTAAGTGGGGGTGGTAATTTATCTGTTGCTCCCACAAAAAAACAGTCATTGTATTTAGATTTTAAAAATGCAATTAATTTTTTAAACATAAATCCTCCATTATATGATAATTTAATAAACACTCAACTCCATCACTACCAAAAAATTCTTCTGATAACCCTAGTAAATAATTAGTATAAATTTTTTCATCAATTATAATATTTTTTATACTTATACACTCTAATAAACTATGTTTATTAATTGTATTTATTGGTACATAAATAGGACTTCTTATATTATATATGCCTTTTAATCTATTTTTATTTATTAAAATTATGTATTTTTTTGTTATTGGATCTTTTAAAGTATTACCACTGTCTATAAAGGCATTTAATTCTAAGACTTGATTATTTTTAAAAGTAATTATAACTTTTTTATAATAATTCACTACTCTTTTTAAATCTTTTTGCATTTTTAGATATAAATATAAAATTAATGGGGCAATAGTCATGATTAATAAGTAACTTAAATTATTAAATTCAATTTTTAAAAAATATAAAAATCCCGCTAAAATGACACTACACATATAAAGATAAATAACATTATTAAAAAAATATTTTAAATCTTGATACTTAAATGTAATAATTATCATAATTAAACTAGTTATTATTTTTAATAGTAATAATAAATATTTATTTAAAGGGATTAAAATAATTAATGTTGAAATACTGCCAAAAAGAGATCCTAAAAATATTTTCCTTAATTTAACATTTCTTTTTAGAGTAACGTTTACAGTCATTAGTAATAAAAAATCATAGATAAAATTTAATATTAATAATATATCTAAATAAATAACCATTTTATCACCAATTTTATTATATAAAAAAAATACAAAATATTTTGTCATACTTTGTATTTAATTTTAATTTTAAAATAAATCGTTATTTCTTAAAAATGGTGGGATTTCTAAATCATCATCAGTTGGAACAGTTCTTCTTTTTGGAGTCTCATCTGGTCCATATAATTCTTCAGCATCTCCTCTATCAAAACCTGTTGCAATAACTGTAACAATTACTTCATCAGTTAAATTTTCATTTTTAATTGCTCCGAAAATAATATTTATATCACTATGAGATGCTTCTCTTACAGTTTCAATTGCATCTTCAATTTCAAATAAAGTTAAATTCTTACCACCAGTAACATTGACAATTGCATCAGTAGCGCCTTCAATTGTTGCTTCAAGTAAACTATTGGCAACGGCTTGACGAGCGGCTTCAATGGCTCTATTTTCTCCAGCATTGCAACCAATACCAATAATCGCTGTCCCACTTTTTTCCATAACGGCTTTTACATCGGCAAAGTCTAGATTGATTATTCCAGTAACGGCGATTAAATCAGAAATTGATTGAACACCACGATGTAGGACATTATCTACTTCTTTAAATGCTTCATCAAAACTTGTTGTCTTATCAATAATATCTCTTAATTTATCATTAGGAATAACTATCATTGTATCAACATGTTTCTTTAATTCTTCTAAACCAAGTAAGGCATTTTCCATTCTTCTTTTTCCTTCAAAACGGAAAGGTTTAGTAACAATACCTACAGTTAAAGCCCCAAGTTCTTGAGCAATTTCCGCAATAATTGGTGCAGCACCAGTACCAGTTCCACCACCCATACCACAAGCAACAAATACCATATCGGCACCTTTCAAGGCTTCTTCAATTTCTGATTTACTTTCAAGCGCTGCTGCTCTTCCTATTTCGGGATTAGCACCGGCTCCTCTTCCACCAGTAATTGATTTACCAATTTGGATTTTATTGGTTGCTTTAGAAGAATTTAATACTTGTAAATCAGTATTGACAACATAAAATTCAACACTTTTTACTCCTTCTTCTATCATTCTATTAACGGCGTTACAACCTGCTCCACCACAACCAACTACTTTTATTTTGGCTATTTGATCCATTTGTAATTCATTCATATGCAACTCTCTCCTTAATTATCAAAAAAGTATCCGAACAATTTTCCTAATAATGAATTTTCCGGAATATTTACTCTTTTATTTATTCCTCCTAATTCTTCTTGTTCTTCTATATTAAATATTGAAAATTCGACATTTCTTAATTTTAAACGACTATTATAATATTTTATCATTCCCAAAGCAGTACCATAAATATTATTTCTAGCCCCGATTTCTTCAACATGACCAATAATTGCCATGTTACCAATTAATTCTTCCGTGAGAATATCAAAATCGACAGATTCTGTAACTCCTCCTGTAAGTATTATATAACTAATTTCTTTTTTTGTTAAGAGATTAATTTGTTTTTTTGCTAAATTAATTATTTCTGTAAGCCTTCCCATTACTACTTCGGAAGCATCATATTGATTTATTTTAACTTTTTCACCATGTTTATCTGTAAAAGTCAACGACTCATTAGGTTGAGCAAGTCTAGTATGAGCAAGTGCTAAATGTTCTTTTAAAAATCTTGCATCTTCTTTATTTATCTTATATACATAAGATAAATCACTATTTATTGCATCTCCCCCAATATCTATTACTTCTAAATTCGTAAGTATTCCCCGATTAAAGATAGATACTGTTGTAGTTTCTTCCCCAATATTTACTACTGCTCCAATTGTTTTATTTAATTCTTTAGTTTTATTTTGAAAATAATCTCCTAAAGGTGATATAACAATATCAACCATATCAACACCAATATTTTTTAAACAAGTTTGAATACCTAAAATATTTTTCTTTGGTACTGTAACAATAACTGCTTTCATTGTTAGTTTTTCCGCTATCATATTCAAAGGATTATTAACAATATCTTCATTAATTTTAAATCCTGTCGGTAAAACAGTAACTAATTCTTTGTTATCCATAATTTTATTGTAAACACATTTTTGCATGGCTTTAACAATATCTTCATTTCTAATTACTTTATCAGGACTATTAACTGCAATTGTACCACTACTTAAAAAACACTCAGCATATGTTGATGGAACTGTAGTAATTACTTTCCTAATCGGTATTCCTAAAATATTTTCGGCTTTTTTAAAAACTTCTAAAAATGCTTCGCTGGCACTTTCACCATTAATGACATAACCCTTTTTTATTCCCCTTGAAGGAGTATCTACACATGCTAAAATATTTATTTTATTTTTAACTATTTCTCCAACAACTAACTTAATAGTAGCAGAACCAATATCTAAACTAGCAATAAATTTGCGCATAATGTCACTCCTATTTTCATACTTAATTATATCGAAAAATGCTATAGTTAGCAAGGACTTTAATAAAAAAAGAATTACTATTTGTTACTGTTCAGACTCGATAACTGAAAAAATATTAAAATCTATCTATTTTTATATAAGTATAGGATTATCTTCCAAAATACTCAATAAAGCGTTATAAAGATTAATATTATTTTTCTTATAAGTTGATAAGCAACTTTTTATTGCCTCATAAATATTTGCTCTTTCTAAACTTTTAAATTTACCAGTCTTTTGTTTGATCTTTATACCTCTTAAATCGGATTCTGCTTGATTATTAATTTTTCAATTGTTTTCTTTTGCTCATATATAGTTAAATTTAACTTTTTATTTTCTTTCAATATGTCATCTAATTTTTTATTTAATTCTTCAAATTGTTTATAAAAATCTTTCATGTAATTTGATTTTGCCATATTAATTCTTCCTTTATTTTTTTCTCATAATAAAAAAAGAAATCAATATTTTATCTCGTTGATAACTTTATCAATTTCTTCTGTTATTTTTATTTTTTCAACATTTTTCTTTTTCTTTTAATCTGAACGGTAACTACTATTTTAAATTTGCTAGTAATTCTTCTTTTTTCATAGTGCTATAACCTTTAATTCCTTTTTCTTTCGCTAATTTCTTTAATTCTGCTAAAGTTTTAGCACTTAAATCTTCTTTTTCTACTTCTTTAACTTCTTTTGTTTCTACTTTTTTTGATTCTGCTTTAACTTCTTTTATAACTTCCCTATTTAAAGATGCTTTTGCAACATTTACTAATTCTTTAAAAGATTCTTTATCATTAATTGCTAATTCTGATAACATTTTACGATTGATAGTAATTCCGGCTTTAGTTAAACCATTAATAAATTTTGAATAACTAATTTCTTCTTCTCTACATGCTGCATTAATTCTTGTAATCCATAATTTACGGAAGTTTCTTTTGTTTTGTTTACGATCACGATATGCATAAGCCCCACTGTGAAATAATTGTTCTTGTGCAGTCTTATATAATCTATGTTTACTACCAAAATAACCTTTGGCTTGTTTTAATACTTTACGTCTTCTATTTTTTGAGACATTTCCACCTTTAACTCTTGCCATTTATATACCCCCTAACTAGATAACAGATTTTAATCTGTTAGCCTCTCCTTTTGCTAATGTTCCTTTATTTCTTCTTTGACGTACTTGTTTAGCAGAATCTTTACTTGTTTTATGATTACCATTACTTTTCTTGTATGATAATGTTCCGTTTTTCTTTACTTTGAAAACTTTACTACTTGATTTATGTGTTTTTTGTTTTCCCATAATTCTCTCCTTCTACTTCTTTTATTTTTTTGGTGCTAGTAGCATAAAGGCCTGTTTACCTTCTAATTTTGGTTCATTTTCAACTTGACTCACATTATTTAGACTATCTGCAAACCTGTTTAGAACTTCAACTGCTCTTTCCGGTCTTGCTAATTGTCTTCCTTTTAACCTAATAGTTGCTTTGATTTTATGACCTTTTTTTAAATATTCTTCGGCATTTTTCCTTCTAGTTTCAAAATCATGAACATCAATATCTGGCGATAAACGATACTCTTTAATTTCTTTGTTGCTTTCCCGTTGTTTTTTTTGTGTTTCCTTTAATTTCTTTTGTTTTTCATAACGATACTTGTTGTAATCCATTATTTTCGCTACCGCCGGTGTACTATTTTCGCTCATCAATACTAAATCTAACCCAGCATAATTCGCTAGTGTTTTAGCATCTTCTAACTTTTTGACACCCATTTTTTCTCCATTAGGACCAATAATCATCAATTCTACTATATTAATTTGATCATTAATAAGTAGTTCATCTCTATTTGCTATATAAAGCACCTCCACTATAATTAAAAAAGTGAGTATATTTATACCCACTTAAAAACCTAATTTATATTTTATAATATTAAAATTTGGCTTTTTACCTATTACTATTTGTAATCAGGTGGATATAAATCTCTTTCCTTTTTAAAAACAACATTATTTTATCACTACATTATATGCTTTGTCAATTAAAAATTAGTACCTTATAATATTAAAGATAAAAATTAGATAAAGACAAAACTCATATCTTATTTTATATGTTAAAACTTCATAAATAGATATTAATAAATCAGATACACAAACAATTACACTTTCCTTATCTTTTGGCTTGTAACTTTGAAGATATTCTATTGTTTCTTCTTTAGTAAATGGCGATATACGATTAACTAAAGCATAATGATACATATGACTTTTTATAATATCTATTTCTTTTTCACTTATTGAAAAATTTTCTTTAGCATTAATAGCACTAGTTAAAGGGTGTCTTAAGTAGGAATTTTCTTCATTAGTTGTCCTAGTTCCATAAAAGAAATCATGTAATAATCCCGCTCTTGCTGCTTCTTCTTTGTTTGCTTTAAATGCCTTAGCAAAGATATAACTTAAATAAGATACTCTTTTACAATGATCATATTTATTAGTACCATGATGACAGTCATCTTTTAAAAGTAAAAATTTTTCATTATTTAATATATTTTCAACTAAATTATTATAATCTTTTTTTAATTTCATTATATTTTCCTTCACTTATATTTTATTAACGACTTTTTAAGTATAACACAAAAAGAAAAAAATTTCTATGGTTTTAACTAAAGGTTCATTTTCTTTCTAACTAAATTGAAAACATTTTTACTAGTTCTGCCATAATAAGGTAATAATTCTTCTAAGTATTCATAGGGATTTTCATTACTTCTATTCATATAAATATAACTCAATTTATCAATTAATTCTTTAGATACTCCTAGTTTCATTAAATATTCTAAATAAACAAAGTATTCTGATATGGAAATTCTACCTATATTATCACCAAAAAACAATTTAAATATCATTACTATATAACAATAAATTTCTGTATTTTTTGATACTTCATATACTCCACCTACTGATTTTTCTAACAAAGTATATTTGGCTACTTCATTTAATTGACTATATGGAGTTAAATATCTAGCAGCAGCAGTTAAATTATTAATTTTTAATTTATATTAAAATTTAGAGATTAATTTAAATTACAATAAAATTATAGAAAAAGAAGGCAATAAAAAAAGTAGTAATTGAATAATCAGTTTACTACTTTTTCTTATAATTATTT
>CALVZO010000008.1 GCA_944372545.1 uncultured Bacilli bacterium
GAGTAATATTCTTTTCTTCTCTTAATTTTTTAATAAATATTCCAATATTTTGATTATTCATAATATCTACTTCTCTAAAATGTTTTGAATTTCTATAAATATTTCTTCACTTAATTCTTCTGCTCTTACATTTATATTTAAATTATGTTTATCTAATACTTTTTTTATTTTTTCAAAATCATAATCTTTTAAATTATTTTTTAAAGTTTTTCTTTTCATTTTAAAACTATCAGTAATTAATTTAAAATAAGCCTCTTTATTTACATCTACTAAAGTTGTTCTTTTTGTAAATTTTATAATAGCACTTTCTACTTTAGGTATAGGATTAAAAGAATTTTTACTAACTTTAAATAATTTTTCTATATCAAAATAGTATTTTAAATAAAGAGTAATACTACTAT
The DNA here is from genome assembly GCA_944372545.1 of uncultured Bacilli bacterium. GTDB lineage: Bacteria > Bacillota_I > Bacilli_A > RF39 > UBA660 > SIG200. Next base: position 402 of record CALVZO010000008.1, read on the forward strand.
AATAACTTCTATTTGGTTTAGAAGTAAATCTATTGGCTACTTCTTCTTGAACCATAAAAACCATTTCTTTTACTGGTAAATTTAGACTAATTAAATATTTAATAATGGGAGTAGTTATATAGTAAGGTAAGTTACCAACTATATATAAATTATTAAAACTTATATTTTTTATATCTTCATTTATATCTGCGTTTAGTATATCTTCATAAATAACTTTAGTTTTATTATCAATTAATTTATTTAAATAAATATTCATATCTTTATCAATTTCATAACATAAAATATTGGCATTTTTTTCTTTTAATTTTTTGGTTAAAGCCCCCATACCGGGTCCTATTTCAATAATTAAATCATTATTATTTGCATTTATTACACCACTAATTTTAGTAATAATATTATTATCAATTAAAAAATTTTGCCCTAAACTCTTCTTTGCTTTCATAAACTATTATTCATTACCCCAGCCAGTTCTTAGAACATCATAAGTTATAACACTTCTTCCAACTTGATAAGCATAATCTAAATCCTTACTTAACAAATCTAGGGAGTTTCCTCTTACTCCTCTATCTAAAACTATTGCAATAACTGGCTCAGTAGAGACTCTTGGACTATTAAATCTCACTATTGAACCGCATGGTAAAAGAGATGATGATGCAACAATTCTAACTTCTCCATATACTTCATCATAATAAGTAGTCTTACCATCAGTAATATCATAACTACGCATACAACCTAGGGTACCATTACATAAAGGGCAATTATAAACATAACCAGTTAAATCACCAGTATAAGTATCTTTAGCACTATAAATATCGTTTTCAATTAATTCTTCAACTTTCATAGCCATTGTTGACAAATTAACATTTTTATTAGTATTATCACTATAAGTTTTATTTTCTGTTTTATGAATATAATTAGAAGATAACACAACAAAAAGAACAATAATACTAAAACGAATTACAACATTTAATATTCTTTTCATTTTTCACCTTCCTATTACAAATAAAATTATACAAAAGAATAGAAGGTTTGTCAAAAAAAGTGTTGATAACTAAGTGGTTTTCAACACCTATTTTAGATTAAATAATTTATTAATATTTGCGTTTGTTATATCTGCTAAATGTTCTAGGGAAACATTTTTAAGTCCCGCAATATATTTAGCAATATCAAAAATATGACTAGGGTTATTTTGTTTACCACGATATGGCTCTGGAGTAAGATAGGGAGAATCTGTTTCTAATATAATATAATCTAGTGGTATATCTTGAATAACTTCTTTTAATTTAGTATTTTTAAAAGTAACTACCCCATTAACTCCGATTAAAAAGCCCATTTTTATATATTCCTCTGCAGTTTCTCTACTTCCAGAAAATGAATGAATTATGCCTTTAACATGATATTTTTTTAATGTATTTATTGTATCTAGTGTTGCATCTCTACTATGAATAATTACTGGTATATTTTCTTCTTCGGCAATTTCTAACTGCGTTTCAAATAATTTTATTTGTTCATTTTTATTCTCTTTTGTATAGTGATAATCTAAACCAATTTCCCCAATTGCAATTATTCTATCTTCCTTAATATTCTCTTTAATAAAATTAATATCACTTACTTTATAATCTTTCACATTTTCTGGGTGGATTCCAATTGCCCCATACATAAATTCATACTTTTTAACTAACTCTAAAACTTCTTTATTAGTAGCATTATCACAACCATTATTAATAAATCTAAAAACATTATTTAAGTTAGATAATTTAATAATACTATCTAAATCATTATAATATTCAGAATATAAATGACAATGACTATCAGTAAACATTAATCTTCTTTAATCCTTTCAAATAAATTAGCAGGTTTTTCATTTCCTAAAGCAAAAACTTCTACTTCATCATAAATATTATTAAAATCTCTTTTATTTATATTAAGAGAGGCAAATATTTTTTCACTTGTACTAGGAATAAATGCTTGTAAAAGAGTAGTACTTACTAATATAGCATCTAGTAAATTATAAATAATTGTCTCTAAACGATTAAGTTTCGTTTCATCTTTTGCTAAAATCCATGGAGTTGTATCATCAATATATTTATTACATTTACGAAGTAATTCAAAAATAATTTCTAAGGCTTCATTTATTTTTAATTCCCTCATTTTTTGGTCTACTTCGCTTTTTAATCTATTTTTAGTATCAATTAAATCAATATCAATACTTTCAGTTACTTTTTTATTTTTAATATTACCAGAAAAATATTTAATACCCATTTGTATAGTACGACTTACTAAATTACCTAAAATATTACATAAATCAGCATTAGTTCTTGTAATTAAGGCTTTTTCTGAAAAATTACCATCACTACCAAAAGGTACTTCTCTAAGAGCAAAATATCTAACTGCATCTACTCCATAAGCATTAATATACTCTCTTGGATCTTTATAATTTCCTTTACTTTTACTTATCTTACCTCCATCAATTATTAACCAACCATGACCAAATACTTGTTTAGGTAAAGGGATATCTAAAGCCATTAAAATTGCGGGCCAGATAATAGTATGAAAACGTACTATTTCTTTTCCAACTAAATGTAAGTCAGCAGGCCAATATTTTTTAAATAATTCATCATTATCTGGATAACCTAAACTAGTAATATAGTTAGTTAAGGCATCTATCCAAACATAAATTACATGTTTTTCATCAAAAGATACTGGTATACCCCATGTAAAACTAGTTCTTGATACACATAAATCTTCAAGTCCAGGTCTAATAAAATTATTTAACATTTCATTTCTTCTTGAAACAGGTAAAATAAAATCTGGATTTTTTTCGTAAAATTCTTCTAATTTTTGTTGATATTTAGATAATTTAAAAAAGTATGCTTCTTCTTTAACTAAACCAACTTCTCTACCACAGTCCGGACATTTACCATCAATTAATTGCGAACTAGTCCAAAAAGATTCACAGGGAACACAATATAAGCCTTGATATTCTCCTTTATAAATATCACCTTTATCATATAGTTTTTTAAATATTTCTTGAACTCTTTTAACATGAAATTCATCAGTAGTTCTGATAAAAAAATCATAAGATATTCCTAATTGTTCCCATAAATCTTTAGCATCAGCAATAATTTTATCGACATATTCTTTGGGAGTAACTCCCTTTTCTTTGGCTTTATTTTCAATTTTTAGCCCATGTTCGTCAGTACCCGTTTGAAAAAATACATCATACCCTGCTAATCTTTTATATCTTGCAATAGCATCAGCAATAATTGTTGTATAACAATGTCCAATATGAAATTCCGCACTTGGGTAATATATTGGCGTTGTAATATAAAATTTATTATTCATTTTCTTCCTCCTTTCTATTAGTATTACCTAATCCGCCCACTCTTTCATTTATAACTTCATCTCCACAAGTTAAAAACTTTAGAAATATTCCTTGAGCATAGCCTTCCCCTTTTTTTATAACAAAATCTTTAGTTCCTTCATTTTGTAAAGACACATAAATATGTCCTTCATTATCTATATTATTATAGTAATCACTTTCTATAATACCAACTTGATTAGTCATACGGACATTATATTTAAAACCCATACTACTTCTTACAAAAATCATTAAGACTTCATCGCTTAAAAATTTGGCTTTATAACCAGTCGGTATTTTCTTAATCTCATTTGGCTTTAAAACTATTTCTTCATAAGCAATAAAATCATAACCAGCACTATATTTAGTTTTTCTCTCTGGAAGTTTTATACTATCATATAATTCTTTATCATTTTTTATATCTTTTTGAAACTCTTCAAAACTTATTTTTTCAAAAAATCTTTCCATAATCCTCCTTATAATATATTCTTTAATGCTTTAATTTCTTTTATTGTTTGATAATCTTCACTATCATTATTAGTTTTCCATATTACGTTCATATTAGCCCTTAAAGCGGGCATGATATCAAAGTCAAAATTATCACCAATATAAGTACACTCTTTACTATCATATTTATCTAAGATGACTTGAAATGCTTGTAAATTAGGTTTTAAGTAATTATTATCTCCCCCATAAACACCTTTAAAATACTTTAATATATGCATATTATCTAATCTTTTTTTCTGTACTTCTTCAAAATAATTAGTTATAACATATAAATCATATTTACTCGCTAAATATTTAATTGTATCTACTAAATCATTATCTTCATAAACACATTTTTCTTGTAAATGAAGTAGTTTTTCAACAAATGTTATAGGTAAATTTAAATTAGTATTTTTATTAATGTAATTTAAGAAGTTTTCTTTAGTAAGTTTTGCTAAATACTTATCATTATTATCAATTACATTATCTATTTCTTTTATTTTATCTTCACTAATATTAGGAATATATTCTTTTATAGTAACTTTAAGAGGCATAATAAATTCATCTAACCAATTTATTAGAGTATTATCTAAATCAAAAATAATTGCTTTCATCAACATTCCTCCATTAAAAAAATTCATAAATAAAGGACGAGTTTCCCCGCGGTACCACCTTAATTTATGAATTAATCATACACTTTTCGATTATAACGCATCATACGATTTAACTCCTAAGTCCATACCATTTTAAATTATTTATTAGTTTGCACCAACACTAACTCTCTTTAAAATAACTTTAAAATTAATACTTATTCTTCGCTAATTAAATTTAGTTTAGCATAAGTTTTCTAAATTATCAAGCAACATCTAATTTTTGCACAATTAACTTTTGAGCAAGTTTTGCATAAGTTAAATTTTCTTCATTTTTACTCTTACTTAATATAATTACAAGCCCACTACAATCTGTTGAGGTAATTATTGGAACTATTGTAAAATATTTTTTTATATTTAGATAGTTATCTTCCCCATTGCTTATGTAAGTTTCTCTATTATCAATTAAAGATTTTAAAAATTTATCAAGTTCTATATTAATCATATTTAAATTATTACTATTAACTATTACTTTTTCTCTATCAGTAATTAAAATATCTACTTTACAAATATCACTTATAATATCACAAATAATTTTACTTATATCTTTTATATTTTCAACTTGCGAATACTTTTTTATTATAATTGAATTATTTTCAATATATATTTCTAATGGTTCACCATCTCTAATACCTAAATTATTTCTTATTTCTTTGGGAACTACTATTCTTCCTAGTTCATCTATTCTTCTTGTAATCCCACTTTTTGTCAAACTACTCACTCCTCATATATTTAGTTTGAATAAAATAAGAAATATTATACTTAATTATCTTTGATAGCAATTAATAATTTAACTAAATAATAAATATAATGTTTTTCTAAATTTTTATAAAATAAAGTAATTACTATTCTTTTATTTGTGTATTTTAAATTGAATTTATTAGAGATATTTAAAGTAGCAAATAATAATTTATCACCTTTAATATTATTAGATAACTCAGTAGGTAGAGTAATTTCTATATATCTATCTGTTTTATTAACTTTATTAATACCTAAACTTTTACAAAGATTACTAAAATATTCTTCATACATATATATTTCTAAGTCTTCATCAAATTTACCAAAACGATCAATTAATTCTTGGCCTACCGCCATTAATTTTTCTAGGGAATCTATTTCATTAATTTTTTGGTGAATTTCTATTTTAATATCTTCATCAGTTACATAACTATTTTTAATATGAGTTGATACTTCGATTAAGTTTTTATCACTTTCTTCTTCATCTAAAACATATTCACCTTTTGACCTTTTCATTTCATCTTCAATTAATTTCATATATAAAGAAATTCCTACAGAATCGACAAATCCGGCTTGTTCACTACCAAAAATATCACCAGCGCCTCGAAGGGCTAAATCACGCATAGCAATTTTATAACCACTTCCAAGTTCAGTAAATTCTTTAATTGCTTGTAATCTTTTAACCGCAATTTCATTTAACATTTTCTTCTTATCATATAATAAGTAGGCATAAGCAATTTTATCACTTCTTCCAACTCTTCCTCTTATTTGATATAACTGACTTAACCCAAAATTATCGGCATCATACACAATTAGTGTATTAACATTTGCAATATCTATACCATTTTCAATTATTGTTGTACAAACTAAAACATCATATTTTTGATTAATAAAATCATCCATTATACCTTCTAGTTCTTGTTTATCCATTCTGCCATGCGCATAAATAATTTTAGCATCTTTTACTAAAGTTTGTAATTTAGATACGATATTTTCTAACCCTTCAATACGATTATATAAAATAAATACTTGGCCACCTCTTGCTAATTCTTTATATATAGCATCTTTTATTAATAAATCATTTTCACTTACGACATAAGTTTGAACTGGATATCTATTTACTGGAGGAGTATCAATTATTGATAAATCCCGAAGTCCTGATAAAGCCATTTTTAAAGTTCTTGGAATTGGTGTTGCTGATAAAGTTAAAACATTGACATCTTCCTTAAATTCTTTAATTTTTTCTTTATGTTTAACACCAAATCTTTGTTCTTCATCTACCACTAGTAACCCTAATTTAGATGGCTTAACATCTTCACTTAATAATCTATGTGTTCCTACTACTATATCAATTTTGCCTGATATTAAGCCAGAAATTATTTCTTTTACTTCTTTTGGAGTCGTAAACCGATTTAATAATCTAATTTCAACCGGCACATCTTTAAATCTTTCTTTAATTACATTATATTGTTGTTTGGCTAAAATTGTTGTTGGACATAAATACATTACTTGATAGTTATTGATAACGGTTTTAAATATTGCTCGCATCGCAACTTCTGTTTTTCCAAACCCAACATCACCACATAATAATCTATCCATTGGCACTTTACTTTTTAAGTCTTCATTAATTTCATTGATGGCTTTTATCTGATCATGCGTTGGAGTATAGTTGAAAGAGGAGGCAAAAACTTCTTGTTCTTCATAATCTTTATAAGGAACTCCATTAATTTGGGCTCTTTTAGCATATAATTTTAATAATTCTTGTGATATATCTTTAGCCTTATTTTTAACATACATTTTTGTCTTTTGCCATGCAGTTGAATTTAAATGATTTATTTTAGGAGGTAACCCATCTTTACCAGTATATTTATAAATTAAATTTATTTTTTCTACAGGTATATATATTTTATCATTACCAGCATATAGTAATTGAATATAATCTTTTTCTAAACCATCTTTTTTTAAAGTAACTAAACCATTATAAATACCAATACCATGATTTATATGAACAATATAATCCCCTTTTTCTAAATCATTATAATTTTTTATTCTTTTGCCAATATGTAATTTACTTTTATATTTAACTTCTTTATTTACATGAATGCCAATATCATTTTCACTAATATAAATAAGGTTACCAATAATAAAGCCTTTATTTAATTTTTCTTTTTTTATGATAGCACTAGGAATTAATTCTTTTATTATTTTTATTTCTTTATCTTTAGTTAAATAAAAATATATTTGATAATCTTTTTCTTTACTTAAGCACCACTCTTTTAAATAATTAAAGTCTTCATTAAAATTCGGAACTTCACTAGTAACAAAATTATTGGGATTATTAATTGTATCAATATATAACTCATATTTAGGATTAATCTCTCTAAATTCATACATTAATTTTTGATAATCTTCATTACTTTGTTGATATTCAAATATTTCTTCTTCTAGTTTTTGATAAGCATTATCTATTTGTTCTTTATTTAAGTAGACAACAATACCATCATTTGTATAATCATATAAAGAGTTATATTCATTTGTTTTTATTTCCTCGATTGGTTTAATACAAATACTATCTATTTCTTCTAAAGTTCTTTGGGTTGATTCATCAAAATAACGAATAGACTCAATTAGATTACCAAAAGTTTCAATTCTAATGGGATGATTTTCATTAACTAAATAAATATCAATTATATAACCTCTTAAAGAAAATTCACCAGTCATTGTTACAATTGACTCTCTGGTATAACCATATTTAACTAAGTTTTCAATTAAAATATCTCTATTAATTTCACTATTTTTATTAAGTTTTATAGTATTTTCTTCTAATTTATTTGGTAAATACTTTAAATACCCCATTAAATTAGTAATAATTATGTTATTATCTTCTTTTAATTTATCTAAAGTATTTAATCTTTCAATTTTAAATTCAGGAGATTTTGCCAAAACCATTGATGTTACAAAGTCGTCCATGGGAAATAATAAAACATTATCTGTATATGTTTTTAGACTATTATATATTTTATTACTTTCATATAAATTACTTGTTAAAAATATAACATTTTGTTTCTTTTGAGAAAATAATTCTAGCACGTAAAAAGCGATTAACTCATCAGTTAACCCATAAGTAATACTGTTATTTTGATAATTAAAGTATTTACTTAAATTCATATTTACCTCTAAAAATTATCTAATTCCATAGATTTTTCGATACCTTCATTAATAAATGTCTTAATTATATTATTGAATATATCCATATTTTTATTAATTATTTCTAATTCTTCACTGCTAAATTTTGATAAGACATATTTATCTACAGGAATTTGACTTGATTTACCAATACCTATTTTTAATCTTGCAAAATTTTGACTACCTAATTCGGAAATAATTGACTTAATACCATTATGACCACCAGAAGAACTATTACGTTTAATTTTAAATGTCCCAATACTCATATCTAAATCATCTTGAATTATAAGTATGTTTTCAATTGGTATTTTATAAAAATTAACAATTTTTGAAACTGCTAAACCAGATAAATTCATATATGTAAGTGGTTTAATAAACGCAATTTGTTCACCATTTACTTCCGTTAAGTAAAAATAATTTTCTAGTTTTGTTTTCCAATTAACTTTCCCTAAGTAATTATCTATTACCATAAACCCGATGTTATGTCTTGTATTTTTATATTCTCTACCGGGATTACCTAAACCCACAATTAATTTCATACATCCTCCTCAAAAATATGTTGATAACTTTTTAAATTTTCAATACTTTTAATCTTTATTTTTACGCCCTTATTACTACCTTTAATACATCTTACTAATGTAATAGTTGGATCTTTATCACATTTAGTTTTTATTAGCATAATATTTTTAACATTTAAGTTATATGTATAACCTAAATTTATTATTTCATCTAATCTATCTGCTCTATGAACTAAATAGAACTCTTTACCATCATCTAAATGACTTGAAGCAATATTAAAAATATTATCTAAATCAATTTTAATTTCATGTCTTGCTATTGCTAATTCTGAAAAATCATTAATTATACTGTTTTCATTTACTTTAAAATACGGCGGATTACATGTAATTATATCATATTTTTGATTATTTATGTAATCATCTATATCTTTTATATCGGCATTATATAATGTAATTTGCTTATCTAACTTGTTAAAATTTATCGATTTAATTCCAAGTTCATAAATAGTAGGTTGTATTTCAAAGGCCGTAATTTTCTTATTTGTTTTTGTTGATAATATTAAAGGTATGGGAGCATTACCACTACATAAATCTAAAATATAATTAGTATCTTGTTTTACTTTAACATATTCTGCAAGTAATATAGAATCTAGTGAAAATTTAAAATTTCCTCTTATTTGATATATTTTTAAATTTTCATAATCAAATAAATCATTTAACACTTCTTGTTTCATCTAAAGAAAACTCTTCTTTATTACCATTTATTAATACTTTATATTTTCGATTTAATATATCAACACTTATTACATTTCCTTCTCCTAAAGGTGTATTTATTTTTTTACCAACACTTGTCATATTTTTACTGCACTCAATATAATTTTTATCTTCATATTCTAGGCAACATAGTAATCTACCACAAACACCATTTATTTTTGATGGATTTAAAGCAAGATTTTGATTTTTAGCCATATTCATAGAAATTGAATCAATACGATTTAAAAATCTCATACAACATAATGGCTCACCACAAACTCCAACTCCCCCAATTTCTTTGGCTTTATCTCTTGCTCCAATTTGTCTTAGTTCTATTCTTGTATGATAAATACTAGCAAGTTTTCTGGCAAGTTCTCTAAAATCTACTCTTTCATCAGAGACAAAATTAAAAAGTAATTGCTCTTTTCCAAAAGTAAATTCAGCACTTATTACATTCATATTCAAATTTAATTTTTTTACTAAATCTTTGCATTTTTTTAAAGCATTATCACTATCTTTTAAAAGATCATAATACTTATTTGTATCTTCCTCAGTTGCAATTCTGATAATACTCTTATATGGCATTTCATCACCACTTGTAATTGCTACAACTTCTCCATATTGTAATCCTTTTTCTGTTTCAACAATTACTTTATCATTTACTTTATACTCATCACTTGCATTAAAATAATACTTTTTGCCATTTTTTTTGAATACTACACTATATATTTTCATTGTTTATTCCGTCCATTTCTAAAACAAAACTATCAAGTAATAAATTCTCATTAACATTATAATTTATTTTATTTAAGTAACTTGTAATTAATTTTACTTTTGCATATATGTTATTTTTACTTAAATTATTTAAATAATCACAAACATCATGATTTATTTTATCATAATTATTAACTAATTTACTATGATAAATTTCTAACATTATTTTAAATATATTTATTAAATCAGACTTTTCATACTCAGAAATTTTCAAATTATTAAGTATTAATTTCCTCTTATTTACTTCAAGTTCTTTTAGATAATTAGTAATAACTTCTAAATATTCAGTGTATTTTTCTTTAGTTATACTTAAATCTTCCTCTAGTGTATTATGAAAAGATAAATCTATATGTTGACATCTACTTTGAATAGTAAGCATAACATTATCTATATGATTTGTTAGAAAAAAACTAATTACATTACCATCAGGCTCTTCTAAAAATTTTAACATCGTATTAGCGGCTTCTTTATTCATCTTTTCGGCATTTTTTATAATATATACTTGTTCTTTTGTAATAACAGAACTTTTAGAAAAAGAATTTTTTAAGGCTAGAATTTGGTCTTTTTTAATAAAATTACCATCAGGTTCAATAATTTTTAAACTAGGTAAATTGTTTATATCTATTAAATGACATAAAGAACATTTATTACTATTATCTTCATATTCACCACAAAAAATATTCTTTATAACATTTAAAAGAATTTTCATCGTTTCATCTGTATTATTAGAAGAAATCAAATAAGCATGAGCCATTTTTCCTTCTTTATAATATTTTATTAATTGTTCTAACTCACTACCTACTATAATAATCCTCCTTATTTAATAATAAAGAAAATTGCAAAAATAGATAATAAACCAGGTACACCAAGAAGTGTTGTCATGCTTAATGTTATATAATTAATTGGAATACATATTCCAACTTTACCAAGTATTAAATTAATACCATAGATTAAACCGAACGCAAACACTATTTTTTTTAGTAATGTACCTAGTTTATTTTTCAAGTTATCACCTAGTAAAATATATGAAGCATATCTCTTATTATTCAGAGATTTTTTTCCTATCTTCTAAGGCCTTATCTAAGGTAATTATATCTAGGTAATCTATTTCGGCTCCAATTGGTATACCATATGATAATCTTGAAATTGTAACATTTTTGTTTTCAAAAATTTTCTTTATATATAATGTTGTTGTTTCACCTTCGATTGATGATTTTAATGCTAAAATTAACTCGGGATTTTGTAATTTATTTACCCTTTTTACTAAAGAAGAAATGTTTATGTCTTCTGGGTTAACACCTTCCATCGGGGAAATTAACCCATTTAATACATGATAAACTCCTTTATAATTTCCTACCTTTTCAAATGAAAAAACACTTTTATAATCTTCAATTACACAAATAAGATTTTTATCGCGATTAGAGTCACTACATATTTCGCAAATGTTTCCTTCACAAATATGACCACATATTTCACAATTATTTAGTTTCTTTTTTACATTTTTTAAAGCATCACTAAAAGTATTAATATCTTCTTCTTTAAAATCAATTGTAGCAAGCGCTAACCTTTCGGCAGATTTTTCACCAATTCCAGGCAATTTTTTATAATAATTAATTAATTTTTGTAATGTTTCTGGATAAATCATTTACATCAACCCATCTAATGCACCAGCATATTTGCCTAATTTTTCGTTCATTGCTTCGTTTATTTTTATGAAAGCATCTTTTGTTGCAATTTGAATCATATCTTCTAAAATTTCTTTTTCATCATCAGATATACTGCCTTCTTTTGTAATTTTAACATTTTTAATTACACGGTCACCGGAAAAAGTAATTTCAACCCACTCAGATTTACCAAGAAATTCCATTTTTTCTAATTCTTCTTTTTTAGCAGTTATTTCTCTTTGCATTTTTTGGGCTTGAGCCATTAAGTTTTGCATATTCATATAATCACCTCCTTAAATAATTTCAACTTTTGTGATATCAAAGACATCATTAAGTATTTCATCACTATTATTAAATTCTTCTTTGATATAAGTATATTTTACATTATTTTTTAAATTTTCGATATATTTTTGTTTTTCTACTTCCCATTTATCTTTCGATGCAAAGATAAACTTTATATCATTTTTATTAAAATTTTTAAATTCATTTTCTAGCAAATCAACTAAATTATTTGCGATTTTTGAAGCATAATTGTCCTCTACGCAAAATACTCCAATAAAGGGAGATGCCGTAACTAAAGTAGCATCTAATAAAATAGATTTTATTTTGCCATCAATATACGAAGAACTTAGAAAATTAGTTATCAAAGATTTTAAATTTTCTAAATCATTTTTTGTTGCATTAACAAAACAATTATTTATTCTGATATCTATCAAGTTATTATAATCTTTTAATTCCATTTCTTTAGGGTTATCTATATTTATATTGTTCTTTTCTTCTTTTTCTTGAAGTTTTGCTGGAGTAGTAATTGTTTTTTTATTATCACTTCTTTTTACATCAATATAATTTAATAAAATAATCTCTAATATTGTATAAGCATCAACATTAATATTAATCTTATTTAAAGTATCGGCTAGTTCAATAATTATATTTTTATAATCAAGATATGATAATCTTTTAACTTCAATATTTTTCTTAACATAAATTATTTTTTTACTTAAATATTCAATAATCTTTTTAACAAGATATTTATAGTTTATTGCGTTATTCCTAAAATTATCTATTTCCTTTATTACATTATCAATATCATTACTTTCAATATTTTGAAATAATTCTTCAATGGTACTTTGAGAAACAATTTTTATTTGATTTTCAACTAATTCCAAAGATATATTGTCAGTATTCTTAGATAATTGATCTAGTAGACTTAAAGCATCTCGCATTCCGCCTTCCGAAAGATAGGCAATTTCCTCTAATACGCCATCTTCATAATGTATATTTTCTTCCTTACAAATTTTTTCTAAACAATTTACTATATCTTTAATTTTTATTTTTTGAAAATCAAATCTTTGACATCTTGATAAAATTGTAATAGGCACACTTTCGATATTTGTGGTTGCTAAAATAAAGACTACATGTTTAGGTGGCTCTTCTAAAGTTAGCAATAAGGCATTAAAGGCACTTGTTGTAAGCATATGAACTTCATCAATTATGTAAACTTTAAATTTACCATTTGAAGGTGTTAATTTGATATTATCAATTAAATTTCTTATTTCATCAACACCGTTATTTGAAGCAGCATCTATTTCAATAATATCAGGATTTTCTGAAAAGTTCTTACAGAACTCACAATTTCCACATGGAGAACCGGTGTCGTTATTAAGGCAATTAATTGCTTTTGCAAATACCTTAGCAGTACTTGTTTTTCCAGTACCTCTTGGACCAGAAAATATATATGCGTGTGCAATACTTTGATTAATTATAGAATTTTTTAAAGTAGTTATTATATAATCTTGACCAATGATATTTTCAAATGTGTTTGGTCTGTATTTTCGATATAGTACTTTGTAATTCATGATGGCTTATTCCTTTCATGAATAATTATATCATGTTTTTTACGTTTTTTTATTTTTATTTACGCAAATCTTTAAAAAAACTATTTAATAAATTATTATATTCTGCAAGCATGCTATTGGAAACGTTTGTTTGTATATAGTTTGGCTCATTATTATTATAAATACTACTTTTTGATACCAAATAATACACCTTTTTTATTCGTGCTTCTTTAATAACTTGCTTGCACATTTCGCATGGCTCTAAGGTAACGTACAGTTCACAATTGTCTAATCGCCAGTCCTTTAATTTTTTTTCTGCTTTTAATATACAGTTTATTTCCGCATGACCTGTTATTTTATATTTGTTTTGGCGGTCATTATGTGCACTTGCAACAATTTTATTGTTATACACTATAGTTGCTCCAACAGGGATTTCCTTTTTTTTGAACGCTTTTTTTGCTTCCTTTACAGAATTTATCATAAATTTATTCATAGACTACTCCTTAAAATAAAAAAGCACACACAAATAGGGAGTGACGTGGCTGCTGTCTTCCAACTCTGACCAAATTACACTATATTTGTTGTGCAAATTAATAATAACACATTACTTAATTATTAGCAAAATATTTCCCGGGAAATATTCTGCAGTTAAATTGCTAAAACACTACCAATTTTATTAATTTGGTAATTATTCAGTTAAACAATTTATTTTAAAAATGTTTTAAGAATTAATATCAAATTAAAAACAATTGCAAAAATATGTATATTTTTAACACAAAATCTTTATTTAAAAAGTTGTTTTTCAAAAAAAATATTTCCCGGGAAATATTTTTTTGCCAATTTTACAATTTTGACAATAATCCGACTTGTTTTTTTACCAATTTTATAAAATTGGTACATTTTTCAAAAAATTAGAAGTCGCTATCACCCCAAAAAATATTTCCCGGGAAATATTTTTTGTCAATTTGTTAATTTTGGTAATAATCATAACTGCTTTTTGCTATTTTTATCAAATTGGTAGTTATATAATTCCAATTATATTAAAATGGTAATACTTTTGTATTAATTTAACAAACTTACATTGATAAAATTATTTCCCGGGAAATAATTTTATACTAAATTTTCTGAATTGGTAATATATAAAACTAATTTAATTATTATAAAACTTGTTTACTATAAATTTATTTCTTGTCTACATAAAAAATTCAAAATAATTTTAAAAAATAGTTTTAATTCATTCAACTGTTTTTAGCATCGATGTTTAATTGATGTTTCACGTGAAACATCAATTAAATGCAAAATATATAATGCTCTAATAATTACTCAAATTTATATATAATTGTATTAAATTTAGTTAAATTATTTATTTAATTATACCTTTGTTTTAAAAAGGGTTATTGGTTAGTATATTATTTTAATAAAAAATTGAATATATCTAATAATATTAAAAAAATTATATACCAAAATATGCTTTTATTTAATAATTTTACATTTTTAATTAATATTATGTTTCAAAATGAAAATGCACGTTTAAATATTGAACATAGAATATGTTTCACGTGAAACATATTCGTTGTAATTAATTAAAAAATTATAATAACTGAATTGATTCTCATTTAAATATATTAAAAATAAATAATAAATGCTCTATATTTGAAATTTTGAAACAATTATTACCAATTTTGTAATTTTGGTAATAATTTGATTTGCTTTTTACCAATTTTATAAAATTGGTAATTATACTTTGCCAAATTCTTGAAATTGACAAAATTTTTAAAAAATTTAAATTTTTTATATAAATTTACTACATAATCGTGATTAAATATTTCCCGGGAAATATTTTTTTGCCAATTTGTTAATTTTGACTCAAATTTTTTTGCTAATTTTATTAAATTGGTTATTATATAATTCCAATAATGTTAAAATGGTAATATTTTGGTAATATTTTTATATATTAAACAAACTTACATTGATAAAAATATTTCCCAGGAAATATTTTTTGCCAAATCTTTTAAATTGATTTATATAAAATAAATTAAATTATTATAATTTTGCATTACTGTAATTTTTTTCTTTTAAACATAAAAAAAAGTTCAAAATATTTCCCGGGAAATATTTTGAACTATATTCTTATTCTTTTTCTTCTGTTTTATCTACGATGCTAATTGTTGAAACGATTTGATTTTCTCTTAATGATATAAGTCTTAATCCTTGCGTAACTCGGCTTAAAGTTGAGATTTGATTAACTGGTAATTTAATAGTAATACCAGCATTTGTCATAATAATAACATCTTTATCTTCTTCAACTATTTTTATTGCAACTAAGTTACCATTTTTTTCAGTTACTTTAAGTGCCAATACACCCTTGCTACCTCTTCTAGTTTGTCTAAATTCGCGAACTTTAGTTTGTTTTCCGTAACCCTTCTCAGTAACAAGTAACACAACGGATTCATCATTAACAACTTCAGCACAGATACAATTGCCGCCATCTAAATTAATTCCTTTAACTCCAGCAGCAGTTCTACCCATAATACGTACCTCAGATTCAATAAATTTGACTACTTTTCCTTTATCGCTACCTAATAATATCATATTATTGCCATTTGTCTTTTTAACATCGATTAATTCATCATTATCATTTAATTTGATACAAATTTTTCCTGAATTGCGAATATTTTCAAATTCTTCTAGTTTAGTTCTCTTAATTACTCCTTTTTTTGTTGCGAAGAATAAATATTTTTGCTCTTCTTCTCTATCTATTTTTAATATCGAATTAATCTTTTCATCTTTTTCAATTGATAATAAATTAATTATAGGTAAACCTTTTGACTGTCTACTATATTCAGGAATTTCATAGCCTTTAAGTCTATATACTTTACCTTTATTGGTGAAGAACATAATATAATCATGAGTTGATAAGTTGATTAAATTTTCAACATTATCTTCATCATTAGTTGTAACACCTTTAATTCCTACACCACCACGATTTTGAACTTTAAAAGTATCATTAGAAGTTCTCTTTATATAACCTTTTTGTGTTATCATTACCATTGAATCTTCTTCAGGAATTAATGATTCATTTTCGATAAATTCAATGGCTGTCATATCGATTTTTGTTCTTCTTTCATCACTATATTTGTTTTTAATTTCGGTTAATTCTTTTTTAATTAAATCAAGAACTTTTTGTTCTGAAGCAAGAATTGCTCTTAATTCCTCAATTTCTTTTAATAACGCATTTAATTCTTCTTCAATTTTATCTCTTTCAAGTCCAGTTAATCTTCTTAATTTTAATTCTAATATAGCATCAGTTTGAATTTCATCAAGACCAAAACGCGACATTAATTTTTCTTTAGCATCAGCATCATCTAAAGCATTTCTGATAATTTTTACAACTTCATCAATGTTATCTTGGGCTATTTTATAACCATTTAAAATGTGAACTCTTCTTTCGTCTTTGGCTAAATCAAATTTTGTTCTTCTAATAATAACTTCTTTTTGATGGTCTATATATTTAGAAATAATTGCTTTTAAACTTAGTGTTCTTGGTGTTAACCCATCAAGCATTAAGAATATAATTCCATAACTTACTTGAAAAGAAGTGTGTTTATATAAATTATTTAAAACTACTTGCGGATTAGCATCTTTTTTAAGTGTTATAGTTATTTTAACACCATCTTTTAAATCTGTATGATAGTCAGAAATTCCATCAATAATTTTAGAGTGAACAAGTTCAGCAACTTTATTCTTTAGTTCCATTGTATTAACTTCATAAGGAACTTCAGTAATTACAATGGCATTATGACCGTTAATTTCTTCGATTTCGGCTTTACTTCGAATAGTAATTGAGCCTCTTCCTGTTTCATATGCTTTTTTAATACCAGAATTACCTAAAATAATACCACCAGTTGGAAAGTCTGGACCTTTTATATATTGCATTAATCCTAAAGTATCAATTTCTGAATTATCAATGTAAGCAATACAACCATCAATTACTTCTCCTAGATTATGGGGAGGTATATTTGTAGCCATACCAACGGCAATTCCTTTTGAACCATTAACTAAAATATTTGGAAACCTAGAAGGAAGAACTTTTGGTTCTTTTTTTGTAACATCAAAGTTGTCGTCCATATCTACAGTATCTTTATTAATATCTCTTAATAATTCTAAAGAAATTTTTGCAAGTCTTGATTCAGTATAACGCATTGCTGCTGCGCCATCACCCTCGATATTACCGAAGTTTCCGTGACCATCAACCAGCATATATCTTTGATTAAAATCTTGAGCAAGTCTAACCATTGCTTCATAAATTGATGAGTCTCCATGTGGGTGATAATGCCCCATAACATACCCAACTGTAGTAGCACATTTTCTATGTGGTTTATCTGGAGTATAACCATTTTCATACATTGACCATAAAATACGACGATGTACTGGTTTTAAGCCATCTCGTAAATCAGGAAGAGCACGCGATGCAATAACACTCATTGAATATTCCATAAAAGAAGTTTTAACTTCATCAACTATGTTATTGTGATCTAATCTATCTCTTTCATGAAAATAGCCACTGAAGTTAGAATTATTAACATTTGTTTCATTTGTATTATTTAAATTTTCATTATTTTCCATAATTCACCCCATTATATATCTAAATTTTGAACATAACCAGCATTTTCTTCAATAAATTTACGGCGTGGTTCGACTTCATCACCCATTAATTTTTCGAAAATTGCATCGGCACTTACACAGTCATCAACAGTAATTTTTCTTAATACTCTTTTTTCAATATCCATTGTTGTTTCATTTAATTCTTCGGCGTCCATTTCTCCTAAACCTTTCATACGAGCAATTTCCACTCTATTTCTAACATTATCAGGTAGTGAATTTAAATAACTATTTAACTCATCTTCATTTAAAACATATTTTCTTGTTTTACCATGCATAATTCGAAATAAAGGAGGTTGTGCCGCATAAACATGCCCGGCTTCCACAATTGGTCTAAAGAAACGATAGAAAAGTGTTAATAATAATACTCGAATATGTGAGCCATCGACATCGGCATCGGTCATAATAATAATTTTGTCATAACGTAATTTTGATAAATCAAAATATTCTCCAATTCCAGTACCAAATGCTGTTATTATAGTCTTAATTTCTTCATTACCTAAGGCTCTATCTAATCTTGCCTTTTCAACATTTAAAATTTTTCCTCTTAAAGGAAGTATTGCTTGAGTCATCGAATCTCTTCCTTTTTTTGCAGAACCTCCGGCACTATCTCCCTCGACTATAAATATTTCTGAAACACTAGGATCTTTACTCTTACAATCAGATAATTTACCAAAGAAATTAGTCGTTGCTAAGTCACTTTTTCTTGTGGCCTCTCTTGCTTTTTTCGCGGCCATTCTTGCATTTCTTGCTAAAATTGCTTTATTAACAATAATCTTTGCTTCATCGGGATTTTCATATAAGAATCTTTCGAAACCTTCTGAAAATACACTATCGGCTAAATTTTTTACTTCAGAATTTCCTAAACGCCCTTTAGTTTGGCCTTCAAACTGAGGATTAGGGTGTTTACAAGATATAATCATTGTTATACCTTCTTTAACATCATCTTCTCTTAAATTTTCATCTTTATCTTTTAAGATATTTGCTTTTCTGGCATAACTATTAATTACCCTAACTAAGGCTCTTTTTACTCCATCTTCATGAGTACCACCATCATGAGTATTTATATTATTTACAAATGAATAAATGTTTTGATTATAACCAGTGTTATATTGTAACGCTACTTCAAACATTACATTATCTTTTTCACCTTCTAAATGAATTATATCATTATGAAGTACAGTCTTTTCTTGATTTATAAATCTAACATATTCACTTATTCCTCCTTCATATAAGAATTTATCTCCTGTTGTATCTTCTAAATCACGGTCATCTCGCAATGTAAGTTGTAATCCCTTATTTAAGAAGGCTAATTCTCTAGTTCTTATTTTTAATGTTTCATAATCATAAATATCAGTATCAAATATCTCTGGATCTGGCTTAAAAGTAACAGTTGTACCAGTTCTATTAAGTTCACACTCCCCAATTACAGTTAGTTTTTGACTAGTTTTTCCACCATTAGCAAACTTGGCTTCATATATTTTTCCATCTTTATAAACAGTTACAGTAACCCATTTTGATAAAGCATTTACTACACTTGCACCTACACCATGTAAGCCACCACTTACTTTGTAACCGCCACCACCAAATTTACCTCCAGCATGAAGTACAGTATAAACTGTTTCAACGGTAGAAATACCTGTTTTAGGGTGAATACCAACTGGAATACCACGGCCATCATCTTTAACTGTAATAGAATTATCTTTATTGATAATAATTTCAATATTTTTACAGTATCCCGCTAAGGCTTCATCTATTGAATTATCAACAATTTCCCATACTAAATGATGTAACCCCTTAACATCGGTTGTTCCAATATACATACCAGGTCTTTTTCGAACTGCTTCTAATCCTTCTAATACTTGTATGTCATTATCATTATAATGTATATTCTTATTTTCTTCCACAATAATCCTCCACTATCATTTCATCTTTAACCTCATATAAACTAGCATGATTTATTAAATTTTCAGGTATTCTCTCTAAATCAGTTGTAGTTATAAAGGTTTGAACATTTTCATTTAATAACTTTATTATATTTTTTATTTTTTCATTATCTATGGCACTAAATAGATCATCTAAAATAAGTATTGGGTATAACCCATTTTTTTGATAAAACAAATCTAATTCCGCTAATTTAAAGGCAAATATAGCATTTTTTTGTTGACCATTACTCCCCCATTCTCGAATATTTTTATTATCTAAAATAAATTCAATATCATCATGATGAATACCAAAATAAGACTTTCCTAAATTAACTTCTTTTTGATAATTTTTATTAAACATCTTTAATATATCTTCTTCACTTTTATTTTTAAATTCCGATATATATTTAACTTTTAAATTGCCATAAGAAAATATATTTTGATAATAATTATTAATATATTCATTTATCTTATCAATAAAATTTAATCGATAATCACTTATTTTTTTCCCAGATTCAATAAGTTTAGTAGTTAATATATTTAAATAATCAAGCGATGCATTTCCATTTATAAATAACTCTTTTAAATAGAAATTCCTTTGCTTTAATATTTTATTATAATTATTTAAATATATTAAGTAATCTTTTTCTAATTGACTTATTTCAATATTTAAGAGTTTCCTTCTACTTGCGGGAGTATCATTAAATATTGTTTGAGCATCTGGTTCTAAAACAATTACCTTAATATTAGCAATATAATCACTTATTTTGGAAATATAATCATCATCAATTTTAACTTTTTTGCCTTCCTTACTAATTATAACTTGATAATTATTTTCGGTATTACTTAATATTTCTCCTTCTATTTTTGTACTTAACTCACCCTTTTTAATTAAATTTTTATCTTCATTAGTTCGAAATGATTTTGTTAAAGAAAGTGCATATATACTCTCAACTACATTAGTCTTTCCACAACCATTATTACCATATATAATATTTAAATTATCGTTGAATTTTAACTCTACTTGCTTGTAATTGCGAAAATTAACTAATTTTAAAGACCTAATTTTCATAATTTGCCTTTCTTTTGCGTTTGATTTAATTTTAAAGTAAGTCAAATACTCCTATACCACAATTTAATTATACCATAAATTTCTATGTTTTTAAAGAAAATTTCTTTTTTTTCGATAATTTAAAACCCCTTTTATTTTTATTGCATTAAATATTAAATTTTCAAAACTATTTAATGATATTAATGTACGAAAACTATACTTATTTAGACAATTTATTAATAAATAATAATTTTTTTGTTCATAATTTAATACTTTATTAAAAATTAATAATAAACACTCATCTTTTCTTAAAGAATTTAGTTGCAATAAGATTATATTATTGTCATCATCAATAATTATTGGTACTTTATACTTGATATTTAAGACATTTTGGGCAAATTTTTTTCGCCCTAAAAAAGTACTTCCATAATATTTACAATTATACTCCAATATATAATTTATATTTTTGTTAATAACTTCTATTTTATTAACATTATAAATTATTGTTTTATTTCCTTTTTTTAATAATCCAATTGTATCTTTAGTAATTAAATATTTTTCCATAAACCCTCCAAATTAAATGCTACTATACCATTTTTGGGTTAAAAATTATGTCAAAATATTTCCCAGAAAATAATTTTTAAAAAAAAAGAAGCCGATTTTTCAATCAGACTTCCTATTTAATATGTTTTTACTGGTAATATTAACTCTACTAAAGATTCATCTTTAACGGACTTTATCAATATTGGCTTGTCATCACTATTTATTAAAAGTAAAATATTATCATCTTTTATAACTTTTAAGGCTTCAAGCATATATCTTGAACTAAATGCTACTTCTAATTTTTCCTTATTATTACATTCAATATTTAATTTTTCTTCTGTCTTTCCTATTTCGCTGGCACTAGATGAAATAACCATCAATTTATCATTAATAACCACTCTTACTATATTTTTATCTTTACTTTGAGCAAGAAGTGATGCTCTATCTACAGCATCATTAAAATTCCTTAAATCTAAATTAATAATATAAGCAAATTCTGTTGGAATAAAATGACTTGTATCTGGATATGTTCCACTTAATAAATTAGTTTGAAATTGAATATTTTTATATTTAAATAATATTTTGTTATTAAATATATGCATTACAACAATTTCATCTTCATCACTTAATATTTTTTCTAATTCATTAATACTTTTCCCTGGTATTACAATATTTACGGCAACATTAGCACTTTTTTCTAATTTTATATTCTTTTTAGCCAGTCTATATGAGTCTGTAGCAATACACTCTAATAAATCTTCATAAATTTTTAAATTTATTCCTGTTAAAAGTGGTCTTACTTCTTGAGTCGATACTGCATAAGATGTTTCATTAATAATATTTTTTAAAGTACTTGCTTTAATTTCTACTGGATCTTTACTTTCATCTAAAGATATATGTGGATAATCATTAATATCATAACAATTTAAATTATATTCATTATTATCTGTATATATTTTTATTTTACTATTGTCAACAGTTTCAAAATAAATAGTATCTGTAGGCATTTTTCTAATTATCTCTAATATATATTTACTTTGAATAATAATATTACCAAAACTTTCAATATTTTTAATATCTTTTTCTGGTATATTCATCTTTATTGTTAACTCAGAATCACTCGCTAATAGACTTAACCCATTTTCCGTTAAATCAAATTTTATTCCATTTAATATTGGAATAGTTGTTCTTGCTCCAATTGCCCTTGTAACATTAACTAAAGCCTCTAATAAAATATTCTTATCAATTACAAATTTCATAATCTCTTTCCTTCTTTCTTTTTTATATTATTTTAATTATTATAGAGTTAATAATGTGGAAAACTGTTAATTTATTAACATAATTATCGATGTTTTTGCTTGTTAATAACTAATTAGTTTTTAACATTATTATAACTTTGCTTTTAATTCTTTTAACAAATTATCTAAAGTTGTATTATTTTTTAATTCATTTTTAATTTTTTCACAACTTGCTATAACTGTTGAGTGATCTCTACCTCCAAACTCTAAGCCAATTTTTGATAAATTTTCTTCTGTTTCTATTTTGCATAAATACATAGCAATATGCCTTGGTCTTGTAATATTACTACTTCTTCTTTTACTCTTTAAATCTTCTACTGTAATTTTAAAATAATCTGCGACTACTTTTTGAATATGTGATATGGTATTTTCTTGATATATATTAGTATTTACATAGTCTTTAATGGCTTCTACTGTGAAATCTAATGTTATAATTTCTGGCGCCATCATTGCCGTATAAGCAAGTAGTCTATTAATAGTCCCTTCAATATGTCTTACATCATTAGGACAAGCATTGGCAATATATTCAATAACATCTCTATTTACTTTATTACTAATACTTGTATGGGCTAACTTCTGTTTTATAATTTCACATCTTAGTTCAAAATCAGGAGGATATATATCAACAGGTAATCCCCAAGTAAATCTACTTCTAAGTCTTTCTTCAATTTTTTTTAAATCATCTGGACTTCTATCACTAGATATAATTATTTGTTTATTCGCTTGATGTAATGCTTCAAAAGTATGGAAAAATTCTTGCTGCGTTAGTTCTGCTCCTACTAAAAATTGAATATCATCTACTATTAAAACATCAACATTACGATACTTATTTTTAAAGTTATTAGCGTATTCTATTGCCGTTGCGCCCTTTTCTATTTTGGAAATTCCTGTATATTCATCTCTAAATTCACTACTAGTTGTGTATAAAACTTTTTTATTTGAGTGACTTTCTATATAATTACCTATAGCATGCATCAAATGAGTTTTACCAACCCCACTTCTTCCATATATAAATAAAGGATTACGAATAGTTCCTGGCGACTGAGCAACGTTCATCGCAGAAATAAATGCTAAACGATTTGATTCACCAACGACATAATTATCAAAATTCAAATTAGGATTTAAGTTACTAACCCAAGTATTACCTTTTAAAGGAGTATCTTCTACTACTTCATTAGTTATAATACTTTCGACTGTGTTAATTTCATCATCTGTAACAAATTTAAATGAATAATTATTATTAGTTATGGAAAAAAGTGTTTCATCTAATAAGTCATAATATGTCGATTTAAGTATGTTTTTATGAACAGGAAGAGGTACTTTTATAACAATTTCATTATCGTCCATGCTAATTAATTCTAAATCATTAAACCAAGTTGAATAAGTAATTGTACTAACTTCTTCAGAAATTTTTGCTAATAATTCTTTAAATATTTCATGTGTTTTCAATACCTCACCCCACATTCATAAATATCCCAAATTAATTGTAACTTAAAAGAATTTTTATTACAACAATAAATTAGAAAAAAATTATTTCTACAATTTTTTCCACATAATTTTCTTCCATATTTCTCTATATTAAAATAATTTTTCCACATTTTCAACAAAAATATTAGTAACTTTCTAACATATTAATTTCTCTTTTTATTTTTTTAATGTTAAAAGTGTTGAAAACCTAATAGAAGGCTTATATATCAATGTTTTTAAAAATAATTTTCCACAAATTAATAAATATTATAATAAATTTATGTAATATAAATGTTAATAACTTATATTTTATATTTTTAATATCATTTTTATATTTTTGATATTCTTCGATATTTAAAACTTCACCTTATATTGATTTGATTATTGATAAATCTGTTTCTTTTATGACATTTTGTGCATTATTTTGGTTTTCTTGCATAGAATATCTAGTAGATGTGTTAGAATTTACATTTTGGGTTGTTTGTGATACATTATTGGTAGTTAAAGACCCGTTGGCGCCGTTATTAACGGAAGAGCCACTAATTACGGGTCTTTTTCTTTGCTCTAATTTACCAACATTATATATTGTATTAACATTTCCATTTTTTTGTGGCAAAATTCATATATCTAGTCTATATATCTTATTCTATATATAATGTTTAATTAAAATAAAAAATTTGAAGAAAAAAACATTATATATTAATGAAATATATTTTAAAAAAAAACTAGGTTAATTCTTTTAATTCTGTCAATAGTTTTTGAAAATGTCTCAAAAAAAGTTAAACATTAGCGAGAAAATTTATTCCAATTTCCTTGCTGACAAATTAATTTTATTTGTATTGATTTTAAGTCGTTATCTTCGGAGATGGCCTTATCTAATGTACTAACTGGGTTTCTTGATCAATTACCATGTACAAAAGCTGATTTGCCTTTCTCCTTATATTTAACAATAATATGATCAATTTGTCTTCTTGATAGACCGAGCTTTTTACTAGCTCTGTTTTTGTTTCCATTATGATCTACTAAATCTTTGATCACTTCATATTTCAATTGTTCATTCATTCTTAATTCAACCTTTCTCATATTCATCACCAAGTGATGTATTCTACAGTAATTGAGACATAATCAAATACTAACACTTAAGACATTATCATATTCTAATCATAAGATATCAAAAATTATTAATAAAAAATATTGCAAAAATCTCTTACATGCTTTAAAATTAAATTATATGTGAAATACATGATAAGGAGTGGTTATAATGGAAATTACAAAAGTACGTGTTCACAAAATTGAAAGAGAAGGCTCAAGACTAAAAGGTTATGCAACTGTAACACTTGATGACTGTTTTGTAGTCACAAATATTAGAATTATTGAAGGAGAAAACAGATTATTTTGCGCAATGCCAAGTCGTAAAGTAAATGATAATAAATTTGAAGATATTGTTCACCCAACTAATGTTGAAACAAGAGAAATGTTTGAAACAAAGATTTTAGAAGAATACAATAATCCAACAGAGGAATAGTTTAGTACTATTTCTTTTTTATTGGCATATTATTTTAAGGGAGGCATTTATGGAACAAACAATTGATTTAAATCCAAGTTATGGCAGTCATGAAATTAAAATAATTGACCGAAGTCTTATAAGTTTATCAGGAATTAAAAAGATAGATAGTTTTGATAATGAAGAATTTTTAATGGAATCAAATATGGGAACTATTTTGTTAAAGGGTGAAAAACTAGAAATAATAAAATTAGATACTCATGAAGGTAATGTAAAAATTAAGGGAAAATTAAATAGTTTTGTTTATTTAGAAAATGTTAAAAAAAATAAAGAGGAAAGTATTCTCTCTAAGTTATTTAAGTAATGACTAGTAATTTACAATTAATTTCATTTTTAGTTTCTTTTATATTTGGTTTTTTCTTTTATTTTCTTACTAATTTTAATTTTGAAATAATAAAAGATTTAAAAGTATATTTAAAACATATTATTACTTTTATTTATGTAATAGATATGGTTATAATATATGTCATAATATTTTATCATTTAAATAAAGGATATTTTCATATTTATTTTATATTAATGGTGTTCATTGGGTTTATAATTGGTTATATTTTTTATAAAAAGGTGGTAAGTAAAATAAATGTAAAATGAATATTTAAATCTTGAAGTAACTAGTTTAGTGTGCTAGTATCAAAATTGATAAGGTTGAAAATAATGGCAAATAAAAAGAAAACTAGTAAAAAAGAGAAAAAAAGATTATTTATTATTTCAACAGCAATATTACTATTGCTTTTCCTTTTAGTGTCTAGTGTTTATAATGACTGGAAACAAATTTTAAAAAACAGAAAAGATGAAGTAGAACTTACAAAGCAATATGAATTACTTTTAGAAGATGAAGTTAAACTTAATGCCGAAATTACTAAATTGCAAGATGATGAATATTTAGCAAGATATGCAAAAGAAAAATTTATGTTATCTAGTGAAGGAGATACAATTATTAAAACTAATTAAGACTTGAAAAAAAGTCTTTTTTAAGTGATTATTTCATCAATTAAGCCATATTGAAGTGCATCTTCTGGAGTCATAAAATTATCTCTTTCAGTATCTCTTTCAATAGTTTTTAAATCTTTATTACACACACTTGCTAAAATTTTATTTAATTTATCTTTAATTTTTAAAATTCTTTCCGCAGCAATTTTTATATCAGTGGCTTGTCCACTAGTACCTCCAAGGGGTTGATGTATCATTATTTCACTATTTGGAAGACTACATCTTTTTCCTTTTGTTCCATTTGCTAATAAAAATGCTCCCATACTAGCAGATAAGCCAATACAAATAGTTTTAACATCACTTTTAATATAATTCATCGTATCATATATAGCCATTCCACTTGTAATAGACCCACCGGGAGAATTTATATATAGATATATGTCTTCATGATTAAGACTATCTAAATAAAGTAATTCTGAAACAACAATACTTGCCATATTATCATTTATTTCTCCACTTATAAAAACAACACGATCATTTAAAAGCCTAGAATATAGGTCATAAGCATATTCTTTTTTATTACTTTTTTCAATAACAGTTGGTATTATATTCAATTTAGTCACCTATAATTATAATATAAAAAATAGTAAGTTTTTATTCAAAAAAAAGGCAAGATATGTTAAAATTGTTATAGTAAAGGGTTGATTAGTAGTGGAAAAAATATTAATTACTTTAAATACCGGAGAAAAAAAAGAATTTCCTTTGAATACAACTTACTATGAAATTAGTAAGGGGTTTAATTTGGAAAAAAATATTTTAGGTGTAAAAATTAATAACGAAATACTATCTTTAAATGACAAGGCTACTAATGATGCTTTAGTTACCTTTGTTGATCTTAATGATTTATCAGGTAGTAAAATTTATAAGAGTGGATTAGAATTTATTTTTGAAGTGGCCTTAAAAAAGACTTTTAAAGATTTAGATATCACTTATCAACATAGTGTTCCCAAAGGTTTTTTAGGTGAGGTTGAAGGTAATCATGTAATTACCCAAGAAGATTTATTAAAAATTAAAAATGAAATGGCTAAATTAGTAAGTGAAGATATACCTTTTCGTAAATTAAATATTAAGAAAAAAGAAGCCATTGATTTTTATAAAAAAATGGGTGAGTTAGAAAAGGCAGAAAATGTTCGAAATATTTCTGATAAAGTCGTAACTTTATATGAATTACTAGGTTTTTATAATTATTATTATTCTGAAATGCCTTATAGTACTGGTTCAATTACTAAATATGAAATAGTTTATTTAGGGAGAAATAGATTAATATTTGTAATACCAAGTAATAGAACAAAGGGAATACTTCCAGAATATGTTCATTATGATAATATTATTAATTCATTTTTAGTTGGGAAAAATTGGTTAGAAACTTTAAAAATGCAATATATTAACTCAATTAATAATACAATTGGTAATGGAAAAATTAAAGATTTTATTAAATCATGTGAACTTGTTTTTAATATAAATATTTCTAAAGTTGCAGATGATGTAACAAATAACAGGAATATTAAATTTATTTTAATCGCAGGGCCTTCAAGCAGTGGAAAAACTACCACTACTAAAAGATTATCTTCTTATTTAATGGCTAAAGGGTATGACCCGGTTAAAATATCAATTGATGATTATTTCTTAGATAGAGTAGATACTCCAAAAGATGAATTTGGTAATTATGATTTTGAGTGTTTAACGGCGATAGATTTAGATTTATTCAATAGAGATTTACAAAAGTTACTTAATAATGAAGAAATAAATATGCCAACTTATAATTTTATATCAGGTAAAAAAGAGTATAATGATAACTACATAAAGTTAAAGGAAAATAGCATAATACTTATTGAAGGATTACATGCTTTAAATGATGATTTATTACCAGGAATTGATAAAAAATATAAATATAAAGTGTATTTAAGTCCTTTTATACCTTTAAATATTGATCGGCATAATTATATATCTACAATTGATTTAAGATTAATAAGAAGAATAATAAGAGATAATAGAACTAGAGGTTATGATATAAATAAAACAATTCATAATTGGCAAAAAGTAAGAGATGGAGAAGAGAGAAATATTTTTCCATATATTCATCAAGCAGATACAATTATTAATACTGCTCTTCCTTATGAAGTTGGAGTAGAAAAAGTATATGTTGAGCCATTACTTAGGTCAATCAATGTTGAAAGTATCTATTATGAAGAAGCAAAAAGATTATTAAATTTTTTAAAAACATTTTTTCCAATACCGGGAGAATATGTAAATAAAGATTCAATTTTAAGAGAATTTATAGGAGGAAACGATGATTAGAGTTGCAATAAATGGTTTTGGTAGAATTGGCAGAATTGCTTTTAAAGAAATAATTACAGGAACAGATTTTGATATTGTCGCAATTAATGATTTATCTAATGCTGAAGAATTAGCCCATCTAGTTAAATATGACACTATTTATAGAACATTTCATGAAGACGCTATAAAATATGATGGTGATGAAATAGTTATTGCAGATAAAAAAAGAATTAAAGTGTTTGCTGAAAAAGATCCTTTGAATTTACCATGGAAAGAATTAAATGTTGATTTAGTTCTTGAGTGTACAGGGGTATTTAAAGATTATGATAAGGCTTATAAACATATTGAAGCCGGTGCTAAAAAAGTTTTATTATCATGTCCTGGTAAGGGAGATATGAAAACTATAGTATTTGGAGTTAATGATAATTTATTAGATGGTACTGAAAAAATAGTATCGGCATCTAGTTGTACAACAAATTGTCTTGCCCCAATTTTAAAAGTCTTAAATGATAATTTAGGAATTGAAAAAGGATTTATGACTACTGTCCATGCAATAACTAATGACCAAGTAACATTAGATATTGCTCATAGTAAAGGTATATATGCAAGAAGGGGGCGCTCTGCTAGTCAAAATATTATACCTACATCTACTGGGGCAGCATCATCAATTGGTTTAGTTATACCAGAGTTAAAAGGAAAAATGGACGGAATTTCTTATCGCGTTCCAGTTCCAGATGGTTCTCTTTTAGATATTAATTTAGAATTTAAGAAAGATACTACAAAAGAGGAAGTTAATAATATTATAAAAAATAATCAAAGTGATGCCTTAAGATATACAGAAGATCCTATTGTATCTAGTGATATTATTGGTAAAAGAATTGGTGGCTTAGTTGATGGCTTACTTACAAATGTAGTTGAAGTTAATAATAAAAAGTTATTTAAAGTTGTAGCATGGTATGATAATGAACTAGGTTATACTAGTCAAATGTTAAGAGTAGCAAAAAGGTTGTTTAAATAATAATGAAATATTTAAGTAAAGAAAATATTACAAATAAAACGGTTTTATTAAGATGTGATTTTAACGTACCAGTGGAAAATAACTTAATTATTGATGATAGTAAGATTCAAAAAAGTTTAAAAACCATTAAATATTTATTAGATAATAATAATAGAGTAATTACATTAAGTCATTTTGGAAGAGTAAAAGAAGAAGTTGATAAAAAAAATAATAGTCTTCATAAAGTATACTTATATTTAAAAAAATATTTAGATATAGTATTTATTGAAAATAATCTTAATGTAGAATTTTATTTAAAAACTTCTAAAAGTAATTGCTTTTTATTAGAAAATACAAGATTTACTGATATTCCAAGAAAAAGAGAAAGTGCAAATGATTTAGAATTAGCCAAATATTGGTCAAGTTTTGGTGATGTATTTGTCATTGATGCTTTTGCCTCTTTACATAGATTACACTCTTCTGTTGCAGGTATTTCTAATTATTTACCAACATATTATGGATTTCTTGTTGAAGAAGAAATTACTAATTTAAATGTATTACAAAATGCTTCATCACCTTTTATAGTAATTATGGGTGGTAAAAAGATAGATGATAAAATAAATATTATTAATACATTAGTAAAAAAATGTGATTATTTAATTTTAACAGGAGGTATCCTTAATACTTTTTTAAAAGTAATGGGGAAAAATGTTGGTAAAAGTCTAGTGAGTAATAATGAAGAAATTTTAAGTAATGTTAAAAATATTATAAAAGAATATAGTGATAAAATATTATATACTGATAATTTTACCGTATTAAATAATGGGAAGAATTTAAAAAGAAGAATTAATGAAGTAGAAGATGAAGATATTATTTATGATAATGTAGTAAATTCTGAAGATTATTTAAGAAAAGCCAAAGTTGTATTTTTTAATGGTACTTGCGGCAAAGTAGAAGAAGATGCATATAGTATTGGAACAAGACATTTACTTGATACATTAAGTAAAATAGATGCAAAAGTAATAGTTGGTGGTGGAGATACTGTTGGGTATGTTAATAAAATTAATTACGCAGATAAATTTTATTACTTATCTAGTGGTGGTGGTGCAACTCTTGAATATGTTGCAACTGGTAGTCTAAAAGCAATAGATTATATAGAAGATGTTAAGAACAATTGAGTTTTTAACATTTTTTTGTACTTATTCGACACATTTTTACATATATTGACAATAGTAGACAAAACTTCCTATGGCTTTTTGTCAAATATTATTTTATAATTGTATTTGCAAGCAGTAAAAAATTTAACGAAAAAAGGAGAAAAATCATGAATTCGAGTATTAAAGTTTTAGTTATTGAAAATAACGAAGCAATAACTAAAGACATGGAGAAGTACTTTAGCAGTCATGAAGTAATTAAAGTAGTAGCTTGTAAAAAAGATGGGGAAGAAGGTTTAAATTACATTATCAATAATGTAAGTAATATTGATGTTATTGTAATGGATTTATTAATTCCGAAACTAGATGGTTTGTTTATCTTAAGTGAATTAAAAAGAAGAAATATTAAGAAAAATGTTATTATAACTACTAGTTTTAAAGATGATGCCGTTATGGACGAGGCTAATAAATATGGAGTAACATATTATATGATTAAGCCAGTTAATTTTATTAGTTTAGAAAAAAGGATAATGAGTATTAATATAAATAATACAAAAAATAAAACATTTAACCAAGAAGTTATACTTACTGATTTATTACACTCATTAGGTATACCTTCACATATAAGAGGTTACCAATATATTAGAGATGGCATAATTCTTATGTATAATAGTCCAAATCAAATTGCCTATATTACTAAAGAAATATATCCAGAAATTGCGCTTAAATATTATACTACTGCATCTAGGGTAGAAAGAGCAATAAGACACGCTATAGAAATTAGTTGGAATCGGGGAGACATGGATTTAATGGACGAAATATTTGGGAATAGTCTCAATTTAAATCGTGATAAACCAACTAATGCCGAATATTTATCAACTCTTGCCGATAGACTAAGAGTTAAATCTAATTTAGTTACAAATTAAGAATACAAGTAAAATTGTATTTTTTTTTCGATTATGGTATATTTATCTAAAGGTGAAAGTATGAAAAAAATACTAACTATTATATTAGATGGGTTTGGTATAAGAGAAGAAGTAACTGGTAATGCGATAAAAGAAGCCGGTATGGAAACTTTTAATTCCCTATGGGAAGAGTATCCTCATGCATTACTAGAAGCGTCTGGTGAAAGCGTTGGTTTAAAAGAAGGTCAATTTGGTAATAGTGAAACAGGGCATCAAACAATTGGGGCTGGCCGAGTTATAAAACAAAATGAAATTTTAGTTGATGATTTTTTAAAAAGTGATGTTTTAGAAAATGAACAATTTCAAAATATTTTAAGTAGAAAAGATAAAGATATTCATTTAATGGGGTTATGTAGTAATGGCAATGTTCATGCTGGAATTGATGATTTTATAAAGTTATATGAACTTCTTGTTAAAAATGGTGCCGAAAAAATCCATTTTCATTTAATAACTGATGGAAGAGATACTGGTGTTTTTGAAGGAATTAATTTTGTAAGACAAATTGAAGAAGTAATTAATACCTATAAAGTTGGCGATATTGCCTCAATTTGTGGAAGATATTATGCCATGGATAGAGATAAAAATTATGATAGAACTAAAATCTATTATGAATTAGTTACTAAAGGAGAAGGATATTCTGCTACTAATTATGAAGCCATTATTCAAAAAATGTATGAAAAAAATATAACTGATGAATTTTTAAAACCAATTATCTTAAATAAAAAAGGTTTAATAAAAAATGGTGATACGCTGATATGGCTAAATTATCGCTCAGATCGTTCAAAACAAATATTAAGTGCTTTTAAAAATAGTTTATTTGATGGTTTTTATACTTATGATATGAGTAATTTAGAAATATTTACTTTTTTAGAAATAGATAGTGATATACCTACTAATATTTTAATTAAAAAAGAAGAAATTACAAATCCTTTAGGTTTATATTTATCAAAGTTAGGAATAACCCAAGCAAGAATTGCAGAAACAGAAAAATTTCCTCATGTTACATACTTTTTTGATGGTGGCTATTTAGGAAAAATTCCTAAATGTAATGCCTTTCATATACCATCGCCTGATGTTGCTACATATGATTTAAAACCAGAAATGAGTGTAGTTGGAGTCACAAAAAAATGCATTGAGTGTATGAATCAAGATTATGATTTTATCTTAGTAAATTTTGCTAATCCAGATATGGTAGGTCATACTGGTAATTTTGATGCAACAGTTAAGGCTTGTATGGCAATAGATTTATGTTTAAAGAAAATATTAGAGCAAGCCGAAGAAAATTTTTATAAAGTCATTATTTTAGCAGACCATGGTAATGCTGATACTATGATAGATGAAAAAGGAAATATTGTCACAACTCATAGTTTAGCAAAAGTACCATTTATAATTAAAGACAAAAATATTGAGTTAAAAGAAGTTGGTGATTTAACGATGGTAGCACCGACAATACTAGAATATATGGACATTTCTCTTCCTGAAGAAATGAAAGATACTGATATTTTATTAAAGTAGTTTTAATTTAAAATTTTTTATGATATATTAATGGTAGAAAGAAGTGTGAGTTATGAATAATAATGAAAATGAAGAAAAAATAGGGATTAAATCTAAATTTAAAATACCTTTAATAGTTATTGGTGTTCTTTTAATAGTAGTGTTAACTATAGGGATTTATAAATTTTTCCAAGTTAAAGATGCAAGAAGTCTTTATACAAGTATTCTTAACGATTTTGAAAGTAAGTTAGTTAGTAATCTTAATATTAAAGATGATGCTAAAATATATAGTATTTCTGGTAATTTATTAATAAATATTGATTCAAATGATAGTGAAATCAATAGTATTGGTGAAATTTTAAATAATTTAAAAATAAATTATGAAGTACAAATGGATTTAAATAAGAAATTGGAAAATGTATTACTAAGTACAACTTATGATAATAAAAACTTATTAGATTTAGGACTATATTTAAAGGAAGATACAATGTATGTTGATTTAGGTGATTTATATAATAAGAATATTAAATATAGCGATGAAGAATTAAAAGAAGTTTGGGAAGTAATAGATACCAATGATTATGAAACAATTATTAAAGAGTTTAATAAAATTATTCAAGATAATTTAAAAGAGGAATATTTTAAAGAGGAAAGTGGTAAGACAAAAGTAAATGGTAATGATATAAATACTAAGAGTTACATTTTAGAAATAAAAGGAACAGAAGTATATAATTTTGAAAATAACATTATAAATTCAATTGAGGAAAACGATAATTTAATTGTTCTTTTAAGTAAAACTGGTGGTATGACAGAAAGTGATGTAGTAACATACTTAGATAACGCTAGAGAAGAATTAGTAGAAAATGAAGATGCCATAATTCGATTAGAAATTCATGCTAAAGGATTTATGGAAGAAACAGCCAAAGTTTTAGTTAACATAGATAACGAAGTAATTGAGTTCCACCAAAATAAAAAAGATACTTATAACATTATATATAATGATGAAGAAATTGGTTCATTAGTAAATAAGAAAAATAATAAAGAAGTAAATATTAATCAAGATGGTAATACATTTACTTATGAATATGATGGAAAGTTATGTACAATAGAATTTAAAGATAATAATGCAAGAGTGTATTTAAATATTGAAAATAATGAAAAAATTAATTTTATGTTAGGTGTAAATGAAGATGATACAAGTATAGAAATTGTGTTAGATGGAGTTATAAGTGATGCTATTAGTGAAGTATCAAGCAAAGATAATGAAGAATATGTTGATTATAACAATTTAACTGAAGAAGATATGGAAACTATTTATAATAATTTATATAATAATGAGGCTTTACTTTCTTTAATTGAAGATTTATCACAAACTTCATTATTGCAAAATTTAATGTTATTTTAGGTCTTGAAATATTTCAAGACTTTTTTTTGTGGGTTAAGTACTAAATTCATGCAATTTAGGGCTTGCATTACATATAATTATTATGCTATAATCATATTCGTATGACTGCGATGATGCGCGAGGTTGCTGATACACTAGGTGGGGTTGGTAAAAACAAATATAGTTAAATCAGGTAATTCGGGTGGAGCAAGTCTATACTAGATATAGACGAAAGGAGGACATGTAAATGTCAAATAGTAAAGTAAGAATCAACTTAAAGGCTTACGACCATCGCCTTCTTGATGTGGCTGCAAGCAAAATAGTTGAAACTGTAAAAAGAATTGGTGGCGAAGTTTCTGGTCCAGTACCACTTCCAACAGAAATTGAAAAATTTACAGTATTAAGAGCGGTACATAAGGACAAAGACTCTCGTGAGCAATTTGAAAGAAGAACTCATAAAAGACTTGTTGATATTAAAAATCCAAGTAAAGAAACAATTGATGCTTTATCTCATTTAGATTTACCAAGTGGTGTAGACATCAATATCAAATTATAATTAAAGATAGGAAAGGAAAATAAAAATGAAAGGAATCTTAGGACGCAAAGTTGGAATGACTCAAGTATTTACTAAAGATGGTAAACTTATTCCAGTAACTGTAGTATCTTGTGAACCAAACGTAGTAATGCAAGTTAAAACTATGGAAAAAGATGGATATAATGCAATTCAACTAGGCGTATTTGAAAAAAAAGTTAATCGTGCAAACAAGGCTGAAGTTGGCCATGCACAAAAAGCAAACACTACTCCTAAGCGCTTCTTAAAAGAAATCAAAGATGCCGAAGGAACTTATAATGTAGGAGATAAAGTTGGAGTAGACATTTTTGCAGTAGGAGAAATCGTTGATGTAACGGGAACTTCCAAGGGACACGGAATGCAAGGTGTTATTAAGCGCCATAATCAATCTCGTGGACCAATGGGACATGGCTCTCACTATCATAGAAGACCAGGTTCTATGGGTACAATGTTACCAAAAAGAGTATTAAAGGGTAAAAATCTTCCAGGACATATGGGAGTTGATACAGTAACAATTCAAAATTTAGAGATTATTGAAGCAAATACTGTAGATAATTACATTTTAGTAAGTGGCAATATTCCAGGGGCAAAAAATTCTTTAGTTTATATTAAATCAGCAGTTAAAAATTCTCGTAAAAATAATCCAAAAGAAATTTTAACTTATGAAGAAGAAACTGTTGTTGATGAAGTAGTAGAAGAAGTAGTTGAAAATACTGATGTAAATACAGAAGTAGAAGTAAATGAAGTAGAAGAAACTAAAGTAGAAAATCCGGAAGAAAGCAAATAGGCTTTAGAAAGGAATTAATATGACAAAGATAAGTGTTAAAAATATAAAAGGTGAAGTAGTTAAAGATATTAATCTTGAAAATAGCATTTGGAATATTGAAGTTAATGATGATGCCCTTAAAAAAATGATTAGATTACAACTTGATAGTATGCGCCAAGGAACAAGAAAAACTAAAAGTAGAAGTGAAGTTTCTGGTGGTGGAAGAAAGCCATGGCGTCAAAAAGGTACAGGTCGTGCTCGTCAAGGAAGTATTAGAGCACCACACTGGCGTGGCGGTGGAATTGCGTTTGGTGTAAGTCCAAGAAATTTCACATTTAAAATTAATAAAAAGGAAAGAGTTT
This sequence comes from uncultured Bacilli bacterium, assembly GCA_944372545.1. Classification (GTDB taxonomy): domain Bacteria; phylum Bacillota_I; class Bacilli_A; order RF39; family UBA660; genus SIG200. Next base: position 37,837 of record CALVZO010000008.1, read on the forward strand.
TAGCATTAAAAACTGCTTTAACTTATAAAAATAAAGAAAAATCTTTAGTAGTGTTAGATAACATTAAATTAGATACATTAAAAACTAAAGAAATTATTACAATTTTAAAAAATTTAAAATTAAGTGGCAAAGTAATGTTTGTTACTAAAGAAGAAAGTGAAAACTTATATATGGCTTCTAGGAATTTAGGTAATGTATTAGTATTAATGGCAGATGAACTAAATTGTTATGATATTGTTAATGCTGATGTATTAGTAGTAGAAGAAGAAGCATTAAAAGTTATTGAGGAGGTGCTTAAATAATGAAACATTATAGTGATATCATTATAGCACCAGTTATTACTGAAAAATCTATGGCAGAAAGACAAAATAATGTTTATACATTTAAGGTATTAAAAAGTGCCACTAAAGATGAAATTAAATATGCTATAGAAGAGGCTTTTAAAGTAAGTGTTAAAAAAGTAAATACATTAAATACAAAGTCAAAAAGACGTAGAGTTGGAAGATTCGCAGGTAAAACAAAAACTTATAAAAAAGCAATTGTTACCCTAGAATCTGGCTCTTCAATAGATTTATAGGAGGGATTAATTTATGGCTATAAAACATTATAAACCTACTACTAATGGTCGTAGGGGAATGACTACACTTCAAAATGAAGAAATTACAACAAAGAATGCTCCTACTAAATCTTTAGTAAAAAAGGTAAATAAAACTGGTGGAAGAAATAATCAAGGTAAAATGACAGTTCGCCATATTGGTGGTGGTGCTACAAAGAAATACCGTGTAATTGATTTTAAAAGAAATAAAGTTGGAGTTACTGGTCGTGTTGCAACAATAGAGTATGATCCAAACAGAAATGCAAATATTGCACTTATTAATTATCGTGATGGAGAAAAAAGATATATTATTGCTCCAAACGGATTAAAAGTAGATATGATTATAGAAAATGGTGAGGGTGCCGATATCAAAGTTGGTAATGCTCTACCTCTTCAAAGTATTCCTGTTGGTACTATGGTACACTGCATCGAATTAAAACCAGGTAAAGGTGCAGAATTATGTCGTGCTGCTGGTACTAGTGCTCAAATTCTTGGAAGAGAAGGAAAATATGTTCTTGTAAGATTACAATCTGGGGAAACAAGAAAAATATTAGGAACTTGTATGGCTACAATTGGTATTGTAGGTAATGAAGATGCTAATTTAGTTAATTTAGGAAAAGCCGGCCGTAAACGTCATATGGGAATAAGACCTACTAATAGAGGTAGTGTAATGAATCCAAATGACCATCCGCATGGTGGTGGAGAAGGACGTGCACCTATTGGTCGTAAGAGTCCTATGACTCCTTGGGGTAAACCAGCCCTTGGTCATAAAACTCGTAAATCAAAGAAGGCTTCTGAAAAATTAATAATCAGTAGGAAGAGCAAATAGGAGGAAACTATGGCAAGAAGTTTAAAAAAAGGACCTTACGTTGAAGAAGCGTTATTAAAAAAGGTTCAAAAATTAAATAGTGAAAATAAAAAGACAGTTGTAAAAACTTGGTCAAGAAGAAGTACAATATTTCCTGATTTTGTTGGACATACTATCGCTGTTCATAACGGAAAAGACTTTATACCAGTTTATATAACTGAAGAAATGGTTGGTCATAAACTTGGTGAGTTTGCATTAACTCGTAAGTTTACAGGACATGCAGGTGGAGGTAATTAATGGAAGCATATGCAATTCATAAAGGTGCAATGATTAAACCTCGTCTTGCAAGAATGACTATTGATTTAATAAGAGGAAAAGATGTTAAAATTGCAGTTAGTATTTTAGAAACTACTAATACTAAAGCAAGTAAAATGATTTTAAAAGTTCTAAATTCCGCAGTAGCAAATGCAGTTAATAATAATGGCGCTAACGAAAATGATTTAGTTATTAAAGAGTGTTTCGTAAATCCAGGTACTATTTATAAAAGAATCCAATTTGCAAGTCGTGGAAATGTCGATAGACATGATAAAAGAACAAGTCATATTAAAGTAGTTGTAACAGACAATAAAATTACGGAAGGAGAAAACGCATAATGGGACAAAAAGTTAATCCAGTAGGATACCGTTTAGGTGTTAATAAAGATTGGGAATCACGTTGGTATGCTAAAGAAGATTATGCTGATAAATTAAATAGAGATATTAAAATACGTGAATTTATCGCTAAAAATTTAAAAGATGCGGCTATTTCTTCTGTTGTAATTGAAAGAAAGAAAAATAGAGTAGATGTAACAATTAAAACTGCTAAACCAGGCGTTATTATTGGTCGTGGCGGTGAAGACATCGAAAAATTAAGAAAAAGAATATCTAAATTAGTTAATGAAGAAGTTTATATTAACATTTTAGAAGAAAAAAATCCTAATTTAAATGCTAAATTAGTGGCAGATAATATCGCAATGCAAATTGAAAATAGGGCTCCATTTAGAGCGGCTCAAAAAAGAGCAATAAGAGATACTATGAAATCTGGAGCTAAAGGAATTAAAACATTAGTTTCTGGAAGATTAAATGGTGTTGAAATGGCTCGTAGTGAAGGTTATACGGAAGGTACTGTTCCACTTCATACTATTAGAGCAGATATTGATTATGCGCAAAGCGAAGCAAATACAACATATGGAAAAATTGGGGTTAAGGTATGGATTTATAAAGATGAAATCTTGCCTGCTAAAAAAATGAGAAATACAAAGGAGGCGACTCAAAATGTTGATGCCAAAAAGGACTAAATATAGAAAGTCGCATAGATTTACATACGATGGTCATGCTAAAGGAAATACCACATTAACAAAAGGTGAATATGGTTTAATGGCTTTAGAAGGGGCTTGGGTTAGTGCTCGTCAAATAGAAGCCGCTCGTATCGCTATGACTCGTTACATGAAACGTGGTGGAAAAGTATTTATTAACATTTTCCCACATTTACCAATAACTAAAAAACCTTTAGAAACTCGTCAAGGTACAGGAAAAGGTTCTGTTGAACAATATGTTGCAGTAGTTAAAGAAGGTAAAATTATGTTTGAAATTAGTGATGTTGATGAAGCAATAGCAAGAGATGCTTTAAGACTTGCTTCCCACAAATTACCTATCAAATGTAAATTTGTTAAAAAGGATGGTGAATAAAAGTGGATATTAAAGATATTAGAAAATTATCTGATGATGAATTAAAGATAAAAATCAGAGAAACAAAAGAAGAATTATTCACAAAAAGAATGCAACAAGCAAGTGGTACATTAGAAAAACCAGTTGAGTTACGTGTATTAAGAAGAGATGTTGCAAAAATGAAAACTGTTCTTAGAGAAAGAGAATTAGACGGAGGTAATAAATAATGGCTAAAAGAGTTCAAGAATTAACTGGTAAAGTTGTAAGTAACAAAAATGATAAAACAATAACTGTTTTAGTCGAAACTTACAAACGTCATCCATTATATAATAAACGTGTTAAATACTCTAAAAAGTATGCAGCACATGATGTTAATAACGAAGCAAATATAGGAGATACAGTTAGAATAAGAATGACTAAACCTATTTCAAAAACTAAGAAATATGAATTAGTTGCTGTTATTCAAAAGGCTGTAGTTCTTTAGGAGGTACTTTATATGGTAATGCAAGAGACAAGATTAAAAGTTGCTGATAATACAGGCGCAAGAGAATTACTTGTTATCAAAGTTCTTGGTGGAAGTAAAGTAAAAAGCGGTAATATCGGTGATGTAGTAGTTGGAACTGTTAAAAAAGCAATTCCTAATAGTAATATTCCTAAAGGAAAAGTTGTTAAGGCTGTTATTGTTAGAACAGTTGAAGGTGTAAGAAGAAATGATGGGTCTTACATAAAATTTGATGACAATGCTTGTGTACTAATTAAAGAAGATAAATCGCCGATTGGTACAAGAGTATTAGGTCCTGTTGCTAGAGAATTAAGAGAAAAAGATTATATGAAAATTGTTTCTTTAGCACCAGAGGTTTTATAGGAGGAAATATGAAAATAAAAGTAAATGACAATGTTTTAGTTATTGCTGGGTCTTACAAAGGTAAGAGTGGTAAAGTAATTAAAACTTTAAAAAATGAAAATAAAGTTGTTGTTGAAGGTATAAATATTTCTAAAAGACATACAAAACCTAGAACAAATAATGATAAAGGCGGTATATTTGATATTGAAATGCCTATTCATGTATCAGATGTAAAAAAAGTAGATGAAGAAAAAAAGGCTAAAAAATCTACTAAGAAGGCTAGTAAGTAGGTGAATTTATGAGTAACTTTAAAGAATTATATGAAACAAAAATTAAAAATGATTTAAAAAAGGAATTTAATTATAAAAGCATAATGGAAGTTCCAAAATTAGAAAAAATAGTTATCAATATGGGTGTTGGCGAAGGAAGTCATGATGACAAATTCATTGAAGCCGCTAGAAAAGACCTTGAATTAATTACTGGTCAAAAAGCGATAATTACAAAGGCTCGTAAATCAATTGCTGGTTTTAAATTAAGAGAAGGTCAACCTGTTGGTGTAAAAGTTACATTAAGAGGAGAAAATATGTATAATTTTATGGAAAAATTAATTAAAATTGATTTACCTCGTGTTAGAGATTTTCGTGGGGTATCATCTCATGCATTTGATGGCAGAGGAAATTATACTTTAGGTATTAAAGAACAATTAATTTTCCCAGAAATTGAATATGATAATGTTTATAAAGTTCGTGGTATGGATATTATATTTGTTACTACGGCAAAAAGTAATGATGAAGCCCATGCATTACTAAAGGCATTTGGAATGCCATTTAAAGGTTAGGTGTAAATATGGCAAAGAAAAGTTTAAAAGTTAAAAATAAAAGACCACAAAAGTTTTCAACAAGAGAATACACAAGATGTGAACGTTGTGGAAGACCTCATGGTGTTTTAAGTAAATTTAAATTATGTCGTATTTGTTTTAGAGAACTTGCAAATAAAGGCCAAATACCGGGCGTTAAGAAATCAAGTTGGTAAAAAGGAGGAATAAAATGTTTGTACAAGATAAAATAGCAGATATGTTGACTCGTATTCGTAATGCTAATATCATGCGTTACCCTACTGTTGAAGTAGTTGGAACAAAAATGACTTTAGGAATTGCGGAGATATTAAAAAAAGAAGGTTACATAGAGGATTATAATTATGAAAAAAGTCCTAAAGGTGATAAATTAACATTAACACTTAAATATGGCGCTAAAAAAGAAAGAGTTATTACTGGACTAAAAAGAATTAGTAAATCCGGATTACGTGTATATGCTAAATCTTCAGAAATTCCTCGTGTTCTTAATGGATTAGGTATTGCCATTATTTCAACATCAAAAGGTTTAATGACTGATAAAGAAGCGAGAAATGCTAAGTTAGGAGGCGAAGTCCTTGCCTATATTTGGTAAGTAATTATGAGTAGAATTGGAGAAAGAAAATTAGTTATTCCTGAAGGAGTAACTGCAGAACTAAACGAAAATGTGCTTACTGTTAAAAGTAGCAAAGGATCTCTTACATTAGATATCAATAAATTAGTTACAGTTAAAATTGAAGAAGGATTTATAAAGACTTCTCAAGCAAAAGAATCAAAAGAAGCAAATATGATACAAGGAACAATGAACTCATTAATTAATGGAATGTTAACTGGTGTATCTAAAGGTTTTGAAAAAGGACTTGAGGCAGTTGGAGTTGGTTATAGATTCAATGTTCAAGGTAAAAAAATAGTTATTAATGCTGGATATTCTCACCCAGTAGAAATCATAGTTCCAGATGATTTAAGTGTTGAACTTGTAAGTAATACAGAAATAACTATTAAAGGAATTGATAAACAAAAAGTATCTGAATTTGCAGCAAATATTAGAAAAGTAAGAGAACCAGAGCCTTATAAAGGTAAAGGTATTCGTTACAAAGGCGAATTTGTTCGTCGTAAAGAAGGAAAGAAAGCGGCTTAAGGAGGTAAGTTATGATAAAGAAAGAATCAAGAAATAAAAATCGTCTTATAAGACATACAAGAGTTAGAAGAAATATCAGTGGAACAAAAGAAATGCCAAGATTAAATGTCTTTCGTTCTAATAATGGTATATATGCTCAAGTTATTGATGATACAACTGGAACAACTTTAGTAAGTTCTTCAAGCCGTAGTTTAAAACTTGCAAATGGTGGTAATATTGAAGCCGCTAAATTAGTTGGAAAAGATATTGCTGAAAAATGCAAAAAAGCCAAAATAAATAAAGTAGTTTTTGACCGTGGTGGTTACTTATATCATGGTCGTGTTAGTGCTTTAGCAGATGCTGCTAGAGAAGCAGGATTAGAGATATAAGGAGGACATATGAACAAAAAAGTTGGAAACAGAAAAAATAATGATGCTAAGAAGAATTTATTAGAAGAAAAAGTTATCTCAATATCTAAAGTAACAAAAGTTACCAAAGGTGGTAGACATTTCCGTTTTAAGGCAGATGTTGCTGTTGGTAATAGAAAAGGTTTAGTAGGTATTGGTACCGGAAAGGCTAATGAAGTTTCTGAAGCAATAAAGAAGGCTATTCAAGCCGCTAACAAAAATGTTGTTAAAATATCTTTAATTGATAATAGAACTGTTCCTCATGATGCAACAGGTAAAGTTGCTAGAAGTGTAGTTCTTATCAAACCTGCTAAAGAAGGTCGTGGAATTATTGCTGGTGGTGCAGCAAGAGCCGTATTAGAACTTGCTGGAGTTAAAGATATTGTTGCTAAGAGTTTAGGAGCAAGTACACAAATAAATGTGGCTAAAGCAACACTTGAGGCTTTACAATCCCAAAGAACTCCAGAACACATTGCAGCATTACGTGGCAAGAGCGTGGAGGAATTATAATATGAAATTAGAAAATTTACCAAAATCTAAAGAAACAAAAAGTGTTAAAAGAGTAGGTCGTGGACCTGGTTCAGGTATGGGTAAGACATCTACTCGTGGAGAAAATGGTCAAAAATCTAGGAGCGGTGCTTCAATTCCAGCATGGTTTCAAGGTGGACAATCTCCATTATACAGAAAACTTCCAAAAAGAGGTTTTAATAATAAAAGATTTAGATGTGAATTTGCTTGTATCAATTTAAGTGATTTAAGTAAGTTCTTCAAAGATGGAGATGTAGTTACTCCAGAAATTCTAAAAGAAAGAGGAATAATTAAGAATAGTCTATGTGGTATTAAAATACTAGCAAATGGTGAATTAGATAAAAAATTAACTATTAAAGCCCATAGATTTTCAAGTAAAGCTGTTTCTAAAATAGAAGAAGCGGGCGGTAAAGCTGAGGTGATTTAGATGTTTCGTGGGATTTCCCAACTTTTTAATAAATCAAATAAAGATTTAAGAAAAAGAATATATTTTACTTTAGCATGTTTAGGATTATTTTGTTTAGGTACTACTATAACAATACCTTGGGCTTCCAGGATATATCAAGATTTAGGGTTCTTAGAAATATTCAACTTAATGAGTGGTGGCGGTTTGCAAAACTTCTCTATATTTGCATTAGGAGTTTCTCCATATATTACTGCATCAATTATTACCCAATTATTACAAATGGATATTATTCCTTATTTTAAAGAACTAAAAGATCAAGGTTATGTGGGAAGACAAAAAATCAATAAAATAACAAGATATTTATCTATAGTGCTTGCTTTTGTTCAAGCATATGCATTATGTATATTCTATATGAATTCATTAAGCACTATGGAAATGATTAAAACGGCTTTAGTAATGACAGCAGGAACATCTTTCTGTTTATGGTTAGGTGATCAAATCACTAAAAAAGGAATTGGTAATGGTTCTTCAATGTTAATTTTAGCAGGTATTATTCAAAGTATGCCAAATATCTTTATTGGAGCCTACGATTCATTTATTAATGGTGATTTTAGTCTAACTTTAGGTATTATTCTCTTTATAATATTTATATTAGTTTATATAATTGTTTTAGTTGGTATTATTTATATTCAACTAGCAGAAAGAAGAATACCTATACAATATGCAAATAGAACAACAAGTGCTTATGGTGCGCAACAAAGTTATTTACCGATTAAAATTAATTCGGCTGGAGTTATACCAGTGATATTTGCGCAAATTCTTTTAACAGTGCCATCGACAATTGTGGCATTTACAAAAAATGAAAATGCTATAAATTTTATTAATAATTATATTGTATATACATCTAATACAGGATTAATTTTATACTTAATATTAATATTATTTTTTGGTTATGTTTATACATTTATGATTATGAATCCAGATGAGATGAGTAAGAATTTGAATGAACGTGGTGGTTATATTCCAGGAATTAGACCTGGTGAGGATACTTCAAAATATATAAGTAATTCAATTGGCAAATTAACAATTGTAGGAAGTATATTTCTTATGATAATATCTGCCTTACCAATTATAGTTAGTAAATTCTCTAATCTTTCTAGTAGTGTTACTATTGGAGGAACAGGATTATTAATTGTAGTTGGAGTAGCAATTGAAACTTATAAACAAATAGAAAGTAGTATGCTTGCTAAGAGTTATAAAGAAAAGAGAAAAAGATTAAGATGAAAAATGTAATTTTTATTGCCCCTCCATCAGCGGGTAAAGGTACATTAAGTAATATGCTTAAAGATTTAGGTTATCTTCATATATCAACTGGTGATATGCTTCGTAGTGAAATAAACAAGAAAACTGAAATAGGTAATTTAGTAAAAGAAATTATTAGTAAGGGAAATTTAGTAAGTGATGAAATAGTTTTTAACTTAATTGAAAATAAATTAAAAACTAATAGTTTACCATTTATATTAGATGGATTTCCAAGAACACTAAAGCAAGCAGAAATGCTAAATGAATTATTTATAAAATTAAATATAGATAATTATGAAGTAATTTATTTAGATATTTCATTAGAGGAAGCATTAAAAAGAGCATTAGGACGCCTTACTTGTGAATGTGGAAAATCTTATAATATATATAATGAAGAATTCAAACCAAAAAAAGAAGGTATATGTGATATGTGTGGTAAGAATTTAATTAAGAGAAATGATGACAATGAAGAGTCATTTAAAGTAAGATTTCAAACATTTATAGAAAATAATAAACCAATTATGGATTATTATGAAAAGAAGAATAAATTAAAAATTGTAGATACAATAGAAGGTACAAATATGGTTTTTGCAAAAGTTAAGGAAATATTAAAATGATTAGTATTAAAAGTGATAGAGAAATAGAATTAATGAAACATGCTGGGCATATCAACTATTTAACTCATAAATTAATTAGTGAAAATATTAAAGAAGGAATTAGTACAAAAGCCTTAAATGATATTGCTCATAAATTTATAATAGATAATGGTTGTAAACCCTCATTTCTAAATTATGAAGGTTACCCAGCAAGTATTTGTATCTCAATAAATGATGAAGTAGTACATGGTATTCCTTCAAGAAGAAAATTAAAAAATGGAGATGTTGTATCGATTGACATTGGTGTCGAATATAAAGGTTATCATTCAGATTCTGCAAACACCTATATAGTGGGCAGTGCATCAAAAGAAATTATAGACCTAGTAGATAACACAAAAAAAAGTCTATATGAAGGCTTGAGTGTTATTAAAGAAGGTGCTAAAATAAGTGATATTGGGAGAAAAATTGAAGATTTTGCTCATCAAAATCATTTAAGTGTAGTAAGAGAATTAGTAGGACACGGTGTTGGTAGTGATATTCATGAAGAACCTGATGTACCTAATTATTTTACTAAAGATATAGTTAAATTAAAAAGTGGTATGGTAATTGCTGTTGAACCAATGCTTAATTTGGGTACAAGACATATTTATATGGTAGAAGATGGCTGGACTATCAAGACAGAAGATGGTAAGCCAAGTGCTCATTTTGAACATACAGTATTAGTTACAAAAGATGGATTTGTTATATTAACGGGAGAGTGATGAAATGGCAGAATCCAAAAAGAATGATAAAATAGAAGTTGAAGGCAAAGTCGTTGAAGTATTAAAAGGTTCTGATTATTTAGTAGAACTATCTAACGGCCACACTGTAAAAGCCTACGTTTCTGGTAAAATGCGCATTAACATGATACGTATTCTACCGGGTGATACAGTTACAGTGCAATTATCGCCTTACGATTTAACACGTGGGATAATAACATGGAACAAAAGATAATGGAGGGAAATTATGAAAGTTAGACCATCAGTAAAGAAAATTTGTAAAAAATGTAAAATTATAAGAAGAAACGGTAAAGTTATGGTTATTTGTGATAATCCAAAACATAAACAAGTTCAAGGTTAGGAGGAAATTATGGCAAGAATTAAGAATATTGAATTACCAAGTGAAAAGCATACATGTATTGGACTTACTGCTATTTATGGTATAGGTCGTCCACTTGCAAAACAAATTTGTAAGGCTGCAGGTGTTGAAGAAACAAAAAAGATTAAAGATTTAACAGATGAAGAAATTAGTTCATTACGGAAGGAAGTAGATAATCACACAGTTGAAGGTGATTTAAGACGTGATGTTCAAATGAATATTAAAAATAAAATGGAAATCAATAGTTATGAAGGAGTTAGACACAAAAAAGGTTTACCTGTAAGAGGTCAAAGAACTAGTAGAAATGCTAAAACTCGTAAGGGTAAAGGAAAAGTTGTTGCTAACAAGAAAAAGGCTGGAGAGTAGAGGTTAACTTATGGCATATAATAGAAGAAAAAGAAAAATTAAGAAAAATATTCCAGAGGCTGAAGCACATATTCACTCAACATACAATAATACAATTGTTACAATAAGTGATAAAGATGGAAATGCAATTAGTTGGTCTAGTGCTGGAAGAATTGGTTACCTTGGTTCAAAGAAGAAAACACCTTTTGCCGCAGGATTAACTGCAGAAGCCGCAGCAGCCGCAGCAATTGAACAAGGTGTTAAAAAAGTAGAAGTTTATGTTAAAGGTTTAGGACCTGGACGCGAAAATGCGATTAGATCATTACAAAGTGCTGGATTAGAAGTTACAAGTATCATTGATGAAACACCAGTGCCACACAATGGTTGTCGTCCGCCTAAAAGACCAAGAAACTAAACTAAAGAAAGGGACATTGTATGATGATAAAATTTGAAAAACCAGAATACAAAATTACTGAATACACTGAGAGTAATCACTTTGGAAGATTTGAAATCGATCCATTAGAAAGAGGTTTCGGAACTACTTTAGGTAATGCTTTAAGAAGAGTATTATTATCTAGTTTACCAGGAAGTGCTGTAACAAGCATAAAAATTGATGGAGTAATGCATGAATTTCAAAAAATCGAAGGTGTAGTAGAAGATGTTACAACAATTGTTTTAAATATTAAAAATCTTGTTGTTAAAAATCATACTGAAGAAAAAAAGACAATAAGATTATATTGTGATAATGAAGGACCTGTAACTGCAGGTATGATTGAAAAAAATGCAGATGTTGAAATTATTAATCCAGAATTAGTTATTTGTAATCTAGTAAGTGGTGGAAAAATTGATATTGAGATGACTGTTGAAAATGGTCGTGGATATGTTGAAGCCAAAGAAAATAAAAAAAGACTTACTGATGCTAAAGTTGGAACAATTGCAATCGATTCTTCATATTCACCAATTGAACTTGTAAAATACGAAGTAGTTGATACTCGTGTTGGACAAAATGAAAATTATGATAAATTAATTATGGAAATATCAACAAATGGTAGTATGAATCCAGAAGAGGCTTTAGCCTTAGCAGCAAAAATATTAGTAGAACATTTCAATATTATTGCTGATTTAAATGCAATTAGTGATTTTTCTGGATTAATGCAAGAGAAAAAAGTTGATACAATAACTAAAACACTAGAAACTCCAATTGAAGAAGTTGAATTTAGTGTTAGAGCATATAATTGTTTAAAAAGGGCTGGTATTCATACAGTTCAAGATTTAGTTGATAAAAGAGAAGTAGAAGTAACTAAAATCAGAAATTTAGGCAAGAAATCTTTAAAAGAAGTTATTGATAAAGTTGCTGATTTAGGTTTAACATTTAAGGAGTAATGGAATATGGCATATAGAAAATTAGGAAGAGAAACACGTATTAGAAGAAGCATCTTAGCAGGATTAACTAAAGATGTTATAATGCATGAATCTGTTGTTACTACTGAAGCAAGGGCTAAAGAAGTTCGTAAATTTGTTGATAAGATGATTACTTATGGAAAAAGAGGTACTTTAGTATCTCGCCGTAAGGCACTAGCACTTTTACACAATGATAAAGATGTTACTAACAAAATATTTAATGAACTTGCTAAAAGATATGAAAATCGTAATGGTGGATATACAAGAATTATTAAATTAAAAGAACGCCGTGGCGATGATGCTTTAGAAGTTAAAATTGAATTAGTTTAAAGGGAAAGGTAATACTTTCTTTTTTTATTTTAAAAAGTATAATTTTTCTACAATATTTATGTTAGATATGATAAAATATTAATTAGTGGAAATATAAAATTAATAGAGGTGTGTTATGGCAAAAGTTATTTCATTAGTTAATCAAAAAGGTGGGGTTGGTAAAACTACAACAAGTATAAATTTAGCAGCAGCATTAGGAAAAGAGGGGAAGAAAGTATTATTAATTGATTTAGACCCACAAAGTAATGCAACTACAGGTCTTGGGCTTAATTCTAATGATTTTGACCATGATATTTATGAAGTAATTACGAATAAATGTAGTATCGAAAGTGGTATAAAAAAAACTAAATTTGAAAATTTAGCGATAATTCCATCAACATTAAATTTAGCAGGTGTTGATGTTGAATTTGTAAAGAGAATGTTAGAAGATCAAGATTTTCATCAAAATGAACAATTAAAAAACGCAATAAATGAGATTAGACATATATTTGATTATATTATTATTGACTGTCAACCATCATTAGGGCTTGGAACAATGAACGCATTAGTAGCAAGTGATTCTGTTATTATTCCCGTTCAATGTGAATTTTTTGCATTAGAAGGTATTACGCAACTTTTAAATTCAATTATTATGGTTCAGTCTAGTATGAATCCAACATTAAGAATTGAAGGAGTATTACTTACAATGCTAGATGGAAGAACTAACATAGGATTAGAAGTTATTGAGGAAATAAGAAAATATTTTAAAGATAAAGTATTTAATACAATTATTCCTAGATTAGTTAGATTAGTTGAAGCCCCATCTCATGGTAAACCAATTAATGAATATGATCCAACAAGCAGAGCCACTGAGGCTTATAGAAATTTGGCAAAGGAAGTGATAAATAGAAATGGAAACTAAAAAGAAGGCATTAGGTAAAGGATTAGAACAATTATTTACAAATAATGTAATTAATTTTGATAATTTTGAAAAAGAAATTGTTACGGAAAATAAAAAAGATGTAACAATGATTAATTTAGATGAAATAAGAAGTAATCCTTATCAACCAAGAAAGACTTTTAATGAAGATAGTTTAAAAGAGTTAGCCGCTTCAATTAAAGAATATGGTGTAGTGCAACCTGTTATTGTTAAAAAAAGTATTAAAGGTTATGAATTAATTGCGGGTGAAAGAAGATGTAAGGCATCAAAGATGGCTGGATTAAAAGAAATACCGGCAATAATTAAAGACTTTACTGACCAAGAAATGATGGAAATTGCTCTTATTGAAAATATTCAAAGAGAAGATTTAAATCCAATTGATGAGGCTAAAAGTGTAATGAATATTATTAAATTAAGAGGATTTACTCAAGAAGAATTTGCGGAAAAATTTGGAAAAAGTAGAAGTTATATTACTAATTTATTAGGGTTATTAAAACTTCCTCTTAATATTCAACAAATGGTTATTGATAAGAAGATATCTTCATCTCACGCAAGAGTTTTAAGTAAATTAGAAGATATAGAACAAATTGAAGAGTTAGCAAAGAAAATAGTTAATGAAAATTTAAATGTAAGGGATTTAGAGAGTATTGTAACAAATAAAGATGTTGTTAAAAGAAAACCAATTAAAGTTGCTATAAAAGAGCCAATGTTTAATATGTATGAAGAGGCTATTAGTGATAAAATTGGAAATATTGTAAGAATTAAAAAGAATAAAATAGAAATCAGTTTTGATTCTGTAAAAGATTTAGAAAGAATAATGGAAATATTAAATATTTCTCTTGGAGATGAGTAACATATGGACAAATCATTTAATTTACATGATGAAGTTATAATGCGAAAACCTCATGCTTGTGGCACTAATTTGTGGGTAATAACAAGAATTGGGGTTGATGTCAAAATTAAATGCAAGAATTGTGGAAGAGAAATTATGATGGATAGGTTAGAATTTCAAAGAAAGTTAAAGAAGGTGGTTAATAATGCCTAAAATAAAGAGAAAAGAAAGACAAAATCTCCATCCTTTAATGGCTTATGTATTACTAATTTTAGTAGTAATAATATTAAGTGGATTTTTAAGTCTTTTAGATAGCCAATCAACTTTTTATAGTATTAATGAAAATTCTTTATCATTAATCCCCCAAACAGAAGTTGTTAATTCTTTATTTAGTTTAAGTGGGATTAAATATATATTTACAAGTACAGTTAAAAATTTTGCTAACTTTACGGTTTTATCTAATTTAATAATTATTTTAATGGGTATAGGTATTATGGATAAAAGTGGTTTTTTACAAACTGCTATTACTTTAACTACTAAGAAATTAAAAAAGAAAACGGTAACATTTATCTTTGTGTTAATATGTATTTTATCTAGTTTATTTGGTGATTTATCATATTTAGTATTTATTCCACTAGGGGCTTTATTATTTTATTATGGTAAAAGAAATCCAGCTATTGGTATAATTGCATCTTTTGCCTCTCTTGCTTGTGGAAGTGGATTAAATATTTTCTTTACTAGTAGTGATTCTGCTTTAGTACCTTATACTAATTTAGCATCAAGGTTAGTAAATGCTAATTATAATGTAACTAGTATATCTTATATATTTATTATGACTGTAGCAGTATTATTAATTGCTTATGTAATAACAAGTGTTACCGAAAATATAATTGTTAGAAAATTACCTAAATATGAATTTACAGAAACAGAATTAGAAGAAGATATTGTAACTAAGGAAGAAGAAAAAGGAATGGTTTTTGCTTGTGGAGCCGCAATTATATATTTAATTATATTTATTTATAATATAATACCGGGACTTCCTTTTAGTGGTAATCTTCTTGATAATAGTCAAACTTTATATATTGATAAATTATTTAGTGTTAATTCATTTTTCAGTAATGGTGTTGTTTTTGTAATTACTATTTTATTTATAATATTAGGATTTTTTTATGGAATAGGGGCTAAAACTATTCGTAATCATAAAGATTTTTGTGATTCATTAGGACACTCTTTAGATGGTATTGGTAATGTTTTAGTTATGATATTTTTAGCATCAACCTTAATAAGTATTTTTAAAGAAACTAATATTGGTAATGTTTTAGTATCTAGTTTTGGTAATATTATTAATACTTCTGAATTTGGAGGCATCGCCTTAATTTTATTAATATTTATATTAGTATTAGTTAGTACAATATTTGTACCATCAAGTACCCAAAAGTGGTATATATTATCATCTACTATAGTTCCTCTTATGATGGATGCTGGATTTACCCCAGAATTTGCCCAATTATTATTCCGTTTTGCTGATACAGTAACAATGAATATTACGCCATTACTTGCTTATTTTATTGTATATTTAGCATTTTTAGAAAAATATAATCAAGATGATAAAAAAATAAAATTATCGACTTCATTAAAATATCAATTTCCTTATACTTTAGTAGTAGGATTAGTATTAATTTCGATAATTATAATTTGGTATATAGTTGGATTACCATTAGGTATTAATAGTTTTCCAACAATTTAGGAGGTTTTATGAGTTTAAAAGCAGGTATTGTTGGTTTACCTAATGTTGGTAAATCGACATTATTTAATGCCATTACAAAAAAACATATTTTAGCAGCAAATTATCCTTTTGCAACAATTGAACCTAATGTCGGTGTTGTTACAGTTCCAGATACAAGATTAGATTTTTTAGTTAGTCTGTATAATCCTAAAAGCATTGTGCCAACGACATTTGAATTTATTGATATTGCAGGACTTGTAAGTGGGGCAAGTAAAGGCGAAGGTTTAGGTAATAAATTTCTTTCTCATATTAGAGAAGTTGATGCAATTGTTGAAGTAGTAAGAGCGTTTGATGATGAAAATATTACTCATGTAGAAGGAAAAACTGATCCAATAAGAGATGTGGAAATAATTAATACAGAACTTATTTTAGCGGATTTAGAAACAGTTACTAATAGGCTCGGGAAAATTGTAAAAAAAGCAGAAACTACAAAAGATAAATTAGCCCTTTTAGAAGTTAGTCTTTTAAATAAAATAAAGAGTACACTTGAGAGTGAAAAGCCAATTCGGACTTTAGAATTTAGTGAAGAAGAACAAGAAATGTTGAAAACTTATAACTTTTTAACAGCCAAAAAAATTATCTATGTTGCCAATGTAGATGAAGTATCAGCAAGCGTGGGTGATAATGAATATTCAAAGACTTTAAAAGAATATGCAAAATGTGAAGATGCTGGTGTAGTAGTAATGTGTGCTAAGTTAGAAAGTGAACTTGCTGATTTAGATTCACTTGAAAAAGAACAATTTTTAAAAGATGTTGGTATTACCAATAGTGGGCTAGATAAATTAATTTTTCAAACTTACAACTTACTAGGACTTGCAACATTTTTTACATCAGGAAGTGATGAGTGCCGGGCATGGACATTTAAAAAAGGCATGAAAGCCCCGGAGTGTGCAGGCATTATTCATAGTGATTTTGAAAAAGGCTTTATCAAGGCTGAAGTTATGAGTTTTAATGATTTAGAAGAATTAGGTAATGAATTAAAAGTAAAAGAAAGTGGAAAATTAAGATTAGAAGGAAAAGAATATTTAATGCAAGATGGCGATATTTGTTATTTCCGGTTTAATGTATAAGGAGGATTATTATGAGTCATGAAGAGATATTAAAAAGAATTGCAGAAATTATTAATTTAAGTGAAAAAAGAAGTAAAATTGATAAAGATATTACAAATTTAATACGTTTTAATCATTATTTAATAAATAATAATTATGCCGAAGAATTTAGTTTATTAATTGATATATTAATTGATATGGAAAGAACAATGTTATTATATAATGATACAAATACACCTTATGAAAAAACTTATCAATTATTAGAAGAGTGTCAAGATTTATATAAAAAGGAAAATAATCCATTATATTTAGAATTAGTAACTATTTTAAATGTTAGTATTAATTGTGAAGATATAAGTGAATTAACAGAGATGCAAAATTATTTCATTAAAAGAGATAAAATAAAAACATTTATTGATATATGTAGAAAATTAAAAGTTGGAGTTGCCAAGAAATTAATTGATGCAGATAAAGAGGAATTAAAAAAAGTTGTAAGTGGTGAAAAAGAAAAATCACAAAGAAGAAGAAATAACTCTTATATGGAAAATAATTTAACTAAAGAAGAAAATAGGGAAGAAAACATAGTTCAAATTGAAGATGCTAATAATAAACAAAGTTTAGAAGAACCAATGATAAAAGGAAAATTTAAAGAACTAATATATTTAGGTATGCAAAATATACTTACAATAGATATGGTAATAAGTTTAAAAAATGTTTTAAATGATAGTGAATTTGGAGAATTGTTAAGTAATTTAGGTAAATTTCAAATATTTTCAAAAGAAGAATTATATTATATAAAAAATGAAGCGACAAAGACTATGAAAACAATTAACAATATAGATGAATTAGTTGCCTTTTTATCAATGCGAAGTAACATTAATTTAAATGGATTAAAAGCATTAATTCCTAGTATTGGTATTGATAATTATTATTATTTAGTAGATAGATTATATCAATTTGGATCAATTGACTTTCCTCAATATAAGAAACATTTACAAGAATTTGGTTTTTTAGAAAATGATAACAATAAAAAAAGAAGATAGTATTACGAATATAATATTACTTCTTTTTTCTTTTAATAATAAGATTTAATATAATAATTATTGCTAATAAAGAAAGAGCAATTTCTAATTTATATTTCTTAATAAATTCTTCATTAATAATTGTTTCTTCTTTATTTTCATTAGTGTTATTATTATCTTTTTCTTCATTTACTTCTTCTTTTATATCTTTTCTTAAAGTCAAGTTTTCAAACATATCATTTTTATTAATATCTTCTCCAACAAGTGAACGATAAAGCCCAAACTCTAAAGGACTATAAGTCTTAATTTCTGTAGCCTTTGTATAAGAATTATTAGTACCATTTATCCATTTAGTAAACCAAGTCCATTGTTGTGAATTATGTTTACTATAACCTTCTTTCGAAACTTCATAAGCAGTTTTCCCATTAAAATATTCTAAAGGAGTATCATAATCCATCACAATTTGATTTTCTTTATATAAATGAAGATAAGTTTTTGGAGTATCCCATAGTCCATATGTATTATAACTTTCTTCGTGATAAGTACTATCATTAGATTTCTCTAAGGCTATTTTTAATGTATAAGTATTTAATATATGTTGTCCATGAGAATATTCTCCTTCTTCATCATGACCAACAACTACTTGAGGATTAAATCTTCTAATCATTTCAACTTGGAAATTAACAGCATCATCAACAGATAAATTTGCTTTATTAATGTTTTTAATCGCCCCATCTAATGTTTCCGAATAAGCATCAGGGATTATACCAATAATAGGATAATTTCTAACTCCAACTGTATATAATCCATGTAATTGTTCATGTAATCTTTTGGGATTATCATAATGATTTGTGTAATATACTACTTGAGTATACGCGCCCTTTGCTACATAAGTAGGAAGAAGTCCTAAAAAGAAAAGTTGCTCATCATCACTATGGGTAGAAAATAATAATAAATCGGCTTCTTCACAAGGAAGATTCCATACTTCGACATATTCAGGAAGTGCTCCTTCACTTAAAACATATATTTCGGCAATTTTAACATCTTCTTTATAAGTAAGTGTTAAAGAGTTATTGCTACCTAATTCATTTAAACTTAAATATTCGTGTAAGAATCCATTTTTTCCAACCTCTAAAGTTTTATTATTTGCGTTTATTACACCTTCTTTAGAACTCATTTCATAAATAATATATAAGCCATCAATTATGTTTTCGCTCTCAATTTTGATAACATCATCAGTATTAATAGATATATAACTATTTTCATTATTATCAGTAATTTTGGCATTTTTAGTATCATTTACTAAAATAGTACTACTACTAGTGATATCTTCTGCATATACATTAATAGGTATTAACAAAATAATTAAATAAATAAAGTATTTTTTCATGATTTAACTCCATTTCTATAATAATTATAACAAAAAAACACGATAATTCATTATTAAATTATTTACATTAAAAATATTATTTGGTATACTATATGGCGAGTAAATTAATTACTCCTTGCTTTCTTTTAAGAAAGCCAAAAGACCATAAGGAGGTGGAATGATGACTAATTATGAAATTATGTTTATTGTTAAAGCAACACTTGATGAAAATACAATAAATAGTATTGCTAAAGAGACACAAAAATTATTAACTGACAATAAAGCAAAAGTTATCGAATTTAAAGAAATGGGTAGAAAAAAACTAGCATATGAAATTAATAAAGAAGTTAGTGGATTTTACTTTTTAATGGAAGTATCTGCTTCAAAAGATGCAATTCAAGAATTCGATCGTAAACTTAGAATTAATGAAAATATTTTAAGACATTTAATATTAAAAAAAGAAAGTGAGTAATCATGAATAAAGTATTATTAGTAGGAAGACTTACAAGGGATCCAGAATTAAGAACAACACCAAGCGGAATGGCTGTGACAAGATTTACTTTAGCAGTTTCACAAAATTTTACAAATCGTAATGGTGAACGTGGTGCTGATTTTATAAATTGTAGTGCTTGGGGAAGACAAGCCGATAATATTTCTAAATATTGTCGAAAAGGAACATTAGTATCTGCGGAAGGAAGAATTAAAACAAGTAGTTATGAAGGTCAAGATGGAAATAGAAGATACACTACTGAAGTAGTTTGTGATACAGTTAATTTCTTAAGTACTAAATCATCAACTAGTAGTGAAACTAATCCAGTAAATACAAATGATTTTGTACCTAATGAACCATTTCCAGCAGGTGAATCTTTTTCTCCTAGTGACGTTGCTCCTTCAATGGAAACTACAGATTTAACAGAAGATCCTTTTAAGAGTTTTGGCGAAGAGATAACTTTAAGTAGTGATGATTTACCATTTTAAAAAGGAGGAATAAACATGGCAGAATTTTATCGTAAGAAAAAGAAAATATGTCAAATGTGTGCTGGTAAAAGCGTAGATTACAAAGATGTAGTAATTATTAGTAAATATATTAATGAAAAAGGTAAAATATTCCCAAGAAGAGTTACTGGTGCTTGTGCTAAACATCAAAGACATATTGCAGAACAAGTTAAATATGCAAGATTTATGGCATTAATACCATATGTAAAATAGTTAAATTCACTAAATTGGTGAATTTTTTTCTTTAAAAAAAGGAAATAAGCCTCTTAGTTACGTATATAAGTAATGAAGAGGTAAATATGAAAAGAAGAAATGATATATTATTAAATAATATTTTAAAACTTATGAAAGATAATCCTAGTATAACGGAAGTAGAACTTGCTAAAATACTTGGATTTACCGAAAGAAATATTAGAAGAAGTATAAAAATATTGAAAGATGAAGATAAAGTTAAATTAATTAGAAATGGTAAAGAAAGATATTGGCAAATTTATACATAAGAAGAAATATTCTATTTAAAGAAAATCTATGTTATAATAATATAGACATTTTAGGAGGGTTATAATGAAAATTATTTTACTTAAAGATGTTAAAGGAAAAGGAAAAAAAGATGATATCATTGATGTTAGCGATGGTTATGGAAATAATTATCTAATCAAAAATAAATTAGGAGTATTATATACAAAAGGAAGTAAAAAAATACTTGATAAAGAAATAAATACAAGATTAGAAGAAGAAAATGCTTTAATTGCTAACTTGAATAAAATAAAAGAAAATCTTGATAATAAAGAAATTACTTTTAAAGTTAAAGTTGGTAAAGAAGAAAAAGTATTTGGTAATATATCAACTAAGCAAATTAGTGATGAATTAAAAAAATTAGGTTTTAATATTGATAAAAAAAATATTAAAACAAGTAGTTCTCTTGATACTTTAGGAACTTATAAAGTGTTAATTGAATTACACAAAAAGGTTAAATTTTATATAAATGTAAGATTAATTAAGTAGGTGATTATATGGCAAGAGTTATGCCTTCTAATAAAGAAGCAGAAATGAGTGTTTTAGGCGTAACATTTATTGATAATAGTTTAGTAGAAACTATTTGTGATGAAGTTAACAGTGATATGTTTTTTAATGAAAAAAACAAATATTTATTTGAAGCCATAGAAGAATTACATAAAAATAATATACCTATTGATGCAAAAACAGTTAAAGATGAATTAGATAAAAAGAAAAGATTAACTGCAGTTGGAGGTATTGAATACATTAGTGAAGTAATAGATTCTGTATTTACTACAGCCAATTTAAAATACTACATAAATATTTTAAAAGAACATGCAACAAGAAGAAATTTAATTAATGTTGCGACTGGTATAGTAACTGAGGCTTATGATGAAGAAGATGTTACAACTGTATTAGATAATGCTGAAAGAAATATTTTAAATGTTATAAAGGTTAGAGAAGTTAAAGATTTCGTTCCAATTCATGAAATATTAAGAAGAGCCCAAGCCAAGTTAGAAGAATTAGCGAAAACAAAGAAATTAATAACAGGATTAGAAACTGGATTTTATGATTTTGATAAAATAACTACAGGGTTTCAACCGGGTGAATTAATTATCTTAGCGGCTCGTCCTGGTATGGGTAAAACTGCGTTAGCACTTAATATGGCAACGTATGCAGCAAGAACTACTGAAAAGGCAGTAGCAATATTCAATTTAGAAATGCCAGCAGAACAATTAGTTAATAGAATTATAAGTGCTCAAGGTGGCATCGATGCCTACAAATTACAAACAGGACAAATGCAAGAAAAAGACTGGAAAAGGTATAATGAAGCAATGAGTGAACTTAGCGAAACTAATCTTTATATTGAAGATAATTCTGGAGTTACAGTATCAGAAATTAAAGCGAAATGTCGTCGTCTTGCTAATATGCCAAAAGGATTAGGGCTAGTAGTAATTGATTACTTACAATTAGTAACTACAGGAAATAAAAGAATTGAATCAAGACAAGTAGAAGTATCAGAAATATCTCGTAGTTTAAAAACAATGGCACTTGAACTTGGTGTTCCAGTTATGGCTTTATCACAATTATCAAGAAGTGCTGAAAAAAGAGAAAGTAATATGCCGATGCTTGCTGATTTAAGAGAGTCTGGTTCTATTGAACAAGATGCCGATATGGTTTTATTTATTAATAGAAAAGATTATTATGAAGCCAAAAAAGATCAAAGAGAGAAAATAGTACCGGCTGAATTAGTAATTGCTAAACATAGAAAAGGTAGTCTTGGAACAATTGATTTATTATTTGAATTAAATATGAGTGCATTTCGTAATGTGTTAAAAGAAAATAGGGAAGAGAGTTAATGAAAAGAAAAGGAAAAATTATATCTATAATATTAAGTCTAATTGTCATATGTATTTATTTTACATATAGTAGTTATGAATTAATCGATAAAGATATTAGTAAAATTTATAATATCTATTTAAGTGGTGATATCATTGGAGCAGTTAGTGATAAAGATGCTTTATATGACTTAATTGATGAAAAACAACAAGTTATTAAAGATAAATATAATGTTACTAATGTTTATCCTCCGAATGATTTAGAAATAGTAGAAACTTATGCTTATGATAGAGAAGTATCAAATTTAGAAGAAATATATAATAAAATAGAAGAAACACAAGATTTTACTATAATGGGTTATGAAATAAAAGTATTTAATGATACTGGTGAAAAATTTACAATAAATGTTTTAGATAAAAATGTATTTAAAGAAGCATTAGATATGTTTATTTTAGCGTTTGTTGATGAAGAGGATTATTTAGATTATATCAATAATAATCAAGATGAAAGTGAAGAATATGGATTAATTTATACTAATATGGATTTTATAGAAGTTATAACTATTAAAGAAACCTTTATTAGTGTTAATGATAAGATATATGAAAATTCTAGTGAACTAGTCCAAGATTTATTATTTGGTTTTAATTTTGAAAAAAGAAATTATACCGTTAAAGAAGGAGACACTATTGAATCAATTGCGGAAGATTTTGAATTAAATCCTCAAGAAATTTTAATTGCTAATTCAAGATATTCAAGTGTAGATAGTCTTCTTACTATTGGTGATGAAATATTAATTGCTTATGTCATACCAGAGATTTCTTTCTCTTATACTGTAAATGAAACATCAAGAGAAGAATATGACTACGATAATGAAATTGTGAGAGATGATACAAAACCTTCAAGTTATAGTCAAATAACTACGGCAGGAGTTACAGGAATTTCCAAAATAACAAGAGAATATACATCAGTTAATGGTGAACTTGCTAGTTCGGTAGAAATCAAATATGATGAAGTTATAAGAGAAAAAGTAAATCAAGTAACAACAAAAGGAAAGAAAGTATCTTATTCTTGGGGTTGGGAAGTATTCCAAGATACTGGTACTGGTTGGACTTGGCCTACTGAAGACCGTTATGTTGTTACTAGTGCTTTCGGTTACCGCGAACTTGGTGGTGGAAAGAAACACAACGGTATCGATATATCAGGTACTGGTTGGGGGTCAAAAATATTCGCTGCCAATGATGGGGTAGTTACTTATGTTTATAATGGTTGTTCAAATAATGGAAGTTACCCTAATTCTTGTGGAAGTGGTTATGGTAATCAAATAGTTATCAGTCATGGAAATAATGTTTATACAATTTATGCCCATTTACTAAATTCAATACTAGTTAGAGTTGGACAGTCTGTTTCAAGAGGTCAATTAATTGGTTATATGGGTAATAGTGGACAGTCAACTGGTACACACTTACACTTTGGTGTATCAACTGGTGACCCACGAAATGGTGGTACTTTCTATAATCCAAGGAACTTATATAGATAATGAAAGCATGTATATTAGCAAGTGGTTCAAAAGGCAATATTACTTATATTGAAACTAAAAATCATCGTATTTTACTAGATATGGGGAAAAACAAAAAATATATAGTTGATGCCTTAAAACTAATTGATGTAAATCCAAGTAGTATAGATATTGTTTTAATTAGTCACTTACACACTGATCATATTTCTGCTTTAGAAACTTTTATTAAAAAATATAAACCAACAGTATGTATGCCAAAAGAGATGTTTCTTAATTTAGATAGCCTAAGTAATTATGAACATATTAAGATATATGAAGATGAAATAAACTTAGAAGATTTAAAAATATATGCATTGAAGTCTAGTCATGATGCGATAGATTCTAGGAATTTCATATTTGAAGAAGAAGGATACTCTTTAGTGCAAATTACTGATACAGGCTATATAAAAAGTAAGTATTTTAAATTATTAAGAAATAGAGAAATCTATTTTTTAGAGAGTAATCATGATATCGAAATGTTAATGCATGGTCCTTATCCAGACTGGTTAAAAAGAAGAGTTTTAAGTGATGAGGGCCACTTATCTAATCAAGCCGCAGGTTTTTATTTATCAAAATTAATTGGTGAAAATACGAAAAAAGTTTATTTAATGCATTTAAGTGAAGTTAATAATAATGAAGAAGTTGCTCTAAAAACTGTAAAAGATACTTTAAAAGAATATAAAGTGGATTTTGAAGATATTAAGTGTGCTAAACAAGATGTAATAAGTGAAGTGATAAATTTATGATTAAGATAATATGTGTTGGTAAAATTAAAGAAAATTATTTAAAAGAATTAATTGATGATTATACAAAAAGAATAGAAAAGTACCATAAAATAAAGATTATTGAAGTAAAAGATGACCAATTAATAAAAAATGAAACAAAAGAATTATTAAAATATATTAATAAATTAGAATATAATATTGCCTTAACAATTACGGGTAATAGTTTTAGTAGTGAAGATTTTGCTAAACATATTGATAATTTATTTAATTATAATAGTAATATCAATTTTATTATTGGAAGTTCTAATGGGTTAGAAGAAGATATAATTAAAATGTGTAATGAGTGTATAAGTTTTTCTAAATTTACTTTTCCGCATGGTTTATTTAGGGGCATCTTATTAGAGCAAATATATCGAGCATTTAAAATTAATAATAATGAAAATTATCATAAATGAAGAGGTAAATATGATAGGTAATGACTGGGACGAAGTACTTAAAACTATTGAAAATAGTGAAGGCTTTAAAAAATTTTTACAAATAATTTTAAAAAAATATGAAGAAGGGATAGTGTATCCACCAAAAAACTATGTTTTTAATGCTTTAAAACTAACTAGTTATAAAGATACAAAAGTAGTTATAGTTGGTCAAGATCCTTATCATGGTGAAAATGAAGCACATGGACTATCTTTTAGTGTCCAAAAGGGAATAAGAATTCCGCCATCACTGCAAAATATTTATAAAGAATTATATAATGATTTAGGAATAGAGCCTCATCAATATGGTGATTTAACAAAATGGGCTAAAGAAGGAGTACTACTTTTAAATTCAATTTTAACTGTGGAAAAAGATAAGCCGGCATCGCACCGAGGTTTAGGTTGGGAATTACTTACTGATTATATAATAAAAGCGGTTAATGCTAAAGAAGATGCCGTAGTATTTATATTATGGGGTAATTTTGCTAAAGAAAAAAAGAAATATATTACTAATCCCAAACATTTAGTAATTACTAGTCCTCACCCTTCTCCTTTTTCTGCTAATAGTGGATTCTTTAATTCTAAACCATTTTCAAAAACAAATGATTTTTTAATAAAAAATAAAAGAAAACCGATAGATTGGAAACTTTAAAAAGTATCTCCATCATCGGTTTTATTATTGTTATTATAATAACTTCTAATTTTAAAATTAGCGAGTTTTGCGATTATATTATTTGGAAATGTTTTAATAATTTGATTAGATTTAATAGCATTTTGATTAAATACATTTTTAGCAGCCACTAAAGTTTCATTAATTTGTCTTAATTCATTAATTTCTTTTGTAAAATTCTCATCGCTACTTAATTCTTGATAATCAACTCTTAAATCATTAATTAATTTCATCGCATCATCTAACTTTAAATCTTTTTCATATAAAGTTATAATTAAATCTCTAATTGATACATATTCTTTTAAGTAATCCTTTTTACCCGTAACTTTTTTAACATCGCCATTAATTGCAATAATTAAATCTAATTTTTTATTTAAGTATTCATCAATTAAATTTTCGGCTTTTTCCATACGTTCTTTATATTTTTTTAACTTTGTATAACTACTAAAGAATACTAACGCTAATAAAGATGCAATTAAAATTATAACTAGTATTACAAACCAAAATTCCATATTAATCCCTTTTCTTTCTAAAATAATCATTTATATTTTTACCAAGCATATTTTCTATCTCTTTTTTATTTAAGATAAAATCAATAATTAATAAAATAAGACCAATTAATCCAATTAAAATGATTAATAATAATCTACTTTCTACATTATGTATTATACCACGATATATTAAAGATAAAAATATCATTAAAGCATAAACTAAAAATAATTTTGGTAATTTACTAAATGTGTTATGAAAATTAATTTTAAATTCTTTTCTTAATGTATGAATTGGTATTAAAAGTGATATTGTATAACCAATAATAGTGGCTACTATGGCACCATAATATGGATAAATACCAAGTTTATTAAATAATAATATTAAAGGTACATCTAACACTAAATTAATTAGTAATCCTGTTATTACTGCAGTATAAATTAATTTAGTTTTATTAAGGCCTTGTAAGCCATTACATATCATAATATATAGAGCATCAATTGCTGATACTATTACAAACAATTGAAAAATTATTGGTCCATAATAACTTTCTCCATAAAATATTGTCCATATTTCTTTAGCAAATATACTCATAAACAAGGCAATAGGTAGAGCAATATAGAAAAATATTTGTAATAATTTATTAAATTTATCATTAATTGTGTTCATTTTATGTTTGGCTCTATCTTCAGCAATACTTGGAACTAAACTAATTGCTACACCTGTTGCAATACTTGTTACTATTGTATTTAGTTTATGTCCCCATGTAGTAAATATACTACTAATTGTTTCAATATCAGTCGCATTAAATTTAATAATATCAAGACTTCTAATTAATAAAATCATATCAATTGAGTTATATAAAGAATTAGCAATATTTATAACAATAAAAGGTATAGAATAGTAAATAACTTTCTTTAAAATTTCTTTTTTTTCTTCTTCCTTTATATTTTCTTCCTTTTTAGTTTTAATTAACTTTAATTTATTAATAAGATAAAAGTAAGCAATAAAGGCTCCGATAAATGCGCCAAATACAGCAATACCTATTGCACTTTTTAAATCTAAATTAAATACTTTTAAAGATAAATAACTACCTAATATTATAACTAATATTCTTACAAATTGCTCTAATACTTGGCTTAATGATGCCGGTTTAATAAAACCATGTCCTTGCAGGTACCCTCTACTAATTGATAACATTGGGACTACTAATATAGCAAATGATACACATCTAATTACAAAAGCAATATCACTTGGAGTATTACCACCTTCTACATTACCAATTATAAGGCTTGCTATCGGACTAGCAAATATAAAACAAATTAAAAAAGATATAACAGAAAATATTAAAATAACTTTTTTTGTAATTTTATATAAATATTCTTTTTCTTTTAATTTACCTAGAGCATTATATTCACTAGTTAATTTACTAATAGCAAGAGGAATACCAGCACTAGATATAATTAAGAATAAATTATAAATATTATATGCATAGCCGTATAAGGCTCCCCCTTGATTACCAACAATACTATAAAAAGGAATAACATAAATAATTCCTAGAAATTTGGAAAAAAAGATAGCAATTGTAGCAATAAGGGCGCCTTCCATAAAACTACTTTTTTTCATCAAATCACTCCTATATATAATTATATTTTATTTTGCCACTATTTCCAAGAATAAGTCCAAAAATTAGTAAAATAACCGTAAAAAAAAGAGAAGGTTTCTCTTTAAGTTAAAAAGTTTTTTCGGAATAATTATGAGAATAATTAATTTTTTCCATAAATTCAACATAATCTAAATAAATCATTCGTAATAAATACCACATACCATTAGAGGGATCACTAATAATCAAATGATCTTTACCGGCTTCTTCAATAATACCTGAATATATTTTATCGCGCCACTCATTACTATCAGGGTATGATACATAGACATTTACTCTTTTTCCCTTATTTAGTCTTAAGATGTTTTCAATATAACTTTGCTCTACTGGCATAATACTAGTGGAAGAAATATTACCTGGTGGAGTTGAAGGAATACTACTTAAACTATTTTGATTTGTTGGAAATGTCGGATTTTGATAAAAATTACCGTTCATAAGTCACCTCCCTAAAGTATATGAACAATTATTATTTTATTGCAACGAATTTTATTTTTTTATATAATAGATTTAGGTTGATAATATGAAAAAGGAATTAATTAAAAAAGATTTTAAAGAATTAATGATAGTAGCGTCTTCTTTTGTATTTGGAACATTTTGTTTAGCCTTATGTTACAACTTATTTTTTATACCAAACGATATTGTAGTAGGAGGTACATCAGGACTTGCCATTATTGTTAATGAATTAACCGGTTTTGATACCCAAACCTTTATTTACTTATCAGCGTTTATTTTACTAGTAGTTAGTTTTATCTTTTTAGGAAAAGAAGAAACTGAAAGGACATTTATTGGCTCAATTTTGTATCCTTTATTTATTACTTTTACTGAACCGGTTGCAAAATTTTTGTTACTTTATTTAACTTTTCAAGAAATATTAGTTACTGTTGTTTTAGCGGGAATTTTATATGGTTTTAGTAATGGAATTATTTATAAATGGGGATATACTACAGGTGGCAGTGATGTTATGATGAAAGTCTTATGTAAGTATGGACATATTAGTGAAGGAAAAAGTTCTTTAATTATAAATATTATTATTATTTTAATGGGTGCCTTTACTTTTGGTTTCGATACTGGAGTTTACGCGATAATTATTTTAGTAATTAGTTCTTTAATAGTAGATAAAATAATTATTGGTATATCTTCATCTAAAAAATTTATGATTTATACAAGAAAAAGTAAATTTGTAAAAAGACTTATTGAAGAAGAATTTAAAACAGGGTTTACTATTTTTCCAACAGTCGGTGGTTATTCTCATTTAAGAGGAGCAATGATTATGTGTGTTATAAGAAATCATGATGTTACTCTTTTTAAAGAAAAAATATTAGAAATAGACCCTGAAGCCTTCTTTGTTATATCGGACTGTTATGAAGTTCAAGGGGGAGTTAAGAGAAATAATTCAATTTTTATCTAAAAGTGTCAAATTATTTCGCTATTTTTGCAAATTTTCACAAAATTATGGGAAATTTTTGCTATAATTAAGTAGGAGTATAATATGAAGTTTATAGAATTAAAAAATGTCAATAAAGTTTATTCAACCGGTGTTACGGCTTTAGCAGACATGTCTGTAACAATTGATAAAGGTGATTTTGTCTTTGTTATTGGTCATACAGCCAGCGGGAAATCGACATTTATAAAAATGTTATACCGGGAAGAAAAACCAACAAAAGGTAGTGTTATTGTTGGTGGTGTTAATGTCGCTAAGTTACGTAACGGCCGAGTTTTTAAGTTGCGAAGAAAAATAGGAGTAGTTTTTCAAGATTTCAAATTATTACCTAAACTAACTGTTTATGAAAATGTGGCTTTTGCCTTAGAGTGTTTAGGTCTTAAAGGTAGTGAAATTCGTCCAAAAGTTATGAAAGCCATTGAAATTGTTGGCTTAAAAGAAAAGGTTAGAAGTTTTCCTCATCAATTAAGCGGAGGGGAACAACAAAGAGTATGTATTGCAAGAGCAATAGTTAATGAGCCTAAATTATTAATTTGTGATGAACCAACAGGTAACTTAGACCCAGACACTAGTAAAGAAATTATGAAAGTAATTGAAAGTATTAATAAAGATTTGAAAACTACTGTTATTATGGCTACGCATGATAAAGATATAGTTAATCGTATGAAAAAAAGAGTTCTTTTAATAGAACATGGTGTTTTAACCGGCGATTACTTGAAAGGAAGTTATAAAGCTCATGAAAGCAATTAGAATAATAAGTAGAAGTATTAGAGATGCTTTTAAAAGTGTTTTTCGTAATTTTAGTTTAAGTATGGCCTCTATTTTATGTGCAACAATTACATTAATGGTTGTAGCAATTTCTTTAATAATTGCTGGTAATGTTCAAAATGCGACAAAATCTTTAGAAAGCGAATTAAGTATTATCGTTTATGTTGAAAGAAGTGCTGCTAGTGAAGATATTGATTTTCTAAAATCAAAAATTGAAGGTTTAAGAAATGTTACGGAGGTAACTTATAAAAGTAAAGATGAGTGGAAACTAGAAATGAGTGAGTATAATTCTTCTTTAAATCTCGTATTTGAAAATTATGATACTAATCCATTACTCGATTCATTTACTGTTACTGTTAGTGATGTTAAAGATTTAAGTGATGTAGCCAAAGAAATAAGTGAAATGGAATATGTAGAAAGTGCTAATTATGGTGAAAGTGCAATAGATACCATTGTTTCTTTATTTGATGTTGTTAAGAAAGCCACAATAGTTATTGTAATTGCTCTTATATTTGTTACAGCATTTTTAATAACTAATACAATTAAATTAACTATTTATTCAAGAAGAAGTGAAATAGAAATTATGCGTTTAGTTGGAGCGAGTAATATTGCCATTAAATTACCATTTGTATTTGAAGGTTTTATTATTGGTATACTAGGTTCATTAATTCCAATAATTGTTACAATTTATGGTTATATTATTGCTTACGATAAATTAAATGGTCGTTTAATTACTGATATTATCAAATTAATTGCTCCATATAATTTTGTTTTCTATGTTGCCCTTATAGTATTAGGACTTGGAACATTAATTGGTATGATAGGTAGTTTAAATGCCGTTAGAAAGTATTTGAAAATATGATAAGAAGAATAAGTGAATTTATAATCAGAGTTACTTTAATATTTTTAGTTACTTTTGGCTATATTTTTTCGCCAATTGGGGTAAATGCGCAAACGACAATTAAAGAAGGCGACACATTAGCGAAGTTAAGACAAAATTTAAAGGATTTACAACAAGAAAAAGCGTCATCAGTTAATGAGCAAAAGAAAACCCAAAGTGAAATTGATGCTTCAATTAATAGTATTGCTGTGGCAAATCAAGAAAAAGAAGAAGCGCAAAATCAAATTACGATTTTAAGTAAAGAAATAGATGAAGTAACAAGTGAAATTGAAGAATTGAAAAATTATACGGAAGATATTTTGGTGTTATATCAAAAATTAGAAAGTGAAAATATCTATATTTCTTATGTAACTGGTGCATCAACAATGACTGAACTTATCATGCGAATTGATGCAATAAATCAAATAACTGAACAAAATGAAGAGAAAATAAATAGTTTAGAACTTCTAATTGAAAGTAACAATAAAATGAGTTCGGAACTAGAAAAATATCAAAAAACATTAAGTGAAAAAGTTGTTGAATATGAAGCAAAAGTCGCAGCATT
This sequence comes from uncultured Bacilli bacterium, assembly GCA_944372545.1. Lineage (GTDB taxonomy): Bacteria > Bacillota_I > Bacilli_A > RF39 > UBA660 > SIG200. The sequence continues at coordinate 69,748 of CALVZO010000008.1, forward strand.
AGAAGGCAATTTAGCCGATTTAGTTGAAGGTGCTGAAGATATTGATTCAGAAATCCAAGGTCTTAAAGAACTTATTGAATATTATGAAAAAGCCGGTTGTGAAGAAGATGAAGATTTAACTGCTTGTGTTAATATTGCTAATAATAGCGGTTGGACAAGACCTTTAACTAGGGGTAAAATTACTAGTCCATTTGGTTGGCGAATTCACCCTACTAAAGGTGGTTGGAAATTCCATAATGGTATTGATATTGGTGGTAATAGTGAAGGAACAAAAATTTATTCTTCCGCAGCAGGTATTGTTGGTAAAATAACAAGAAAATCATCATGCGGTGGTAATATGGTTTATATTTGGGTTTATGTTAATGGTGTACCTTACACAGTAGTCTACATGCATTTACTAAAAGTATATGTAAATGTTGGTGATGCTGTTACTACAAGTACAGTTATTGGTACAGTAGGGGGTGGAGCTGGAACAAAATCTTATGATAAATGTACAACTGGAGCCCATCTTCATTATGGCGTATCAGAAAATAACCATTATTTGAAATCTAAGAGTGAAACTTATTCTAAGTTTACTGCCAATATGATAAATCCACCTAATTTCCCATCTTATGGTTCATGGTTTTATAGTAGATAGTTAATTTATTAAAGATAATCAAACCTAATTCATTGTAAATTGATGAGTTGGGTTTTTTATTTTACACTAAACTTTAGTTGACAATTAATTAAAAAAACGGAATAATATAATAAAATAATAACAAGAAGGGATTAAAATGAATTATAATGATGTATTAATAAAATATATTAACGAATACCCTTATGATGAGCCAATTTTAATTGAGGACATAAAAAAATATTTTAAAAATTATATTAATGCTAATTTTGACGAAATTTTTAAAACTATTTATGTGTATATTAATAGACTTGTCAAGGATAATAAACTTGTTCAATTTATAAAAGGAGTTTATTATAAGCCACTAAATGGAAAATTTGGTAATAAACCATTAAATGTGAATAAAGTCATTGATAAGAAATATTTACATGATGAAGGTGGTCAAAAAGGATATTTTTCTGGTGCTTATCTTTTTAATAAGATAGGTTTGACTACGCAAATACCTAAAGAAATTTTAATTATTACTAATGAGTGTCCTAATAAAAATGATTATTACAACAAAAATCTAGGTGTTACTATAAGAAAACCAAGAATCAAAATCAATGATTATAATTACAAATATCTTCAACTTTTCGATATGCTAATTAATAGGGATAACATAAAAATTGAAGTTGATAATGAAAAAGAGATAATTTATAAATTTATTAAAGATAATAATTTGGAAATTGAGAAAATATTTGAATATGCTAATAAAATTAATACTATAAAGCCAATAAAAAGATTATATGAACTAGGGGGGTAACAATGTTGAATAGAGAAGATTTAGAGGAATTAATTTTAAATATTAATAGAAGAACTGGAATTAGAAATGATATTTTGGAAAAAGATTATTATGTATGTCTTGTTTTAAAAAGTTTAGCATCTAAGCAAGAACAATTACAAGCATATTTTAAGGGGGGGTACAGCAGTTTACAAAATATTAGATCATATGAATATATTCTCAGAAGATATTGATTTAACTGTAAAAGTAAACGAAAATGAATCAAATAATAGTAATAAAACAAGATTAAAAAAGTCAGTACTTGGGTACGAGATTGATGGATTAACATTAATAAATAATGAAACAGTTGATAAAAAAGGAAGTATTACAGCATTTTATAAATATGATTCTTTATTTAGTTTAAATGAACTTTTTAAGTTTGATAGAGTTCAAATAGAAGCGACTTCATTTACTGTATCTGAACCAGTATCTTTATATATAATTGAGCCGCATATTTTTAAATATGCTAATAATGAAGAGAAAATTATTTTAAAGGAAGAGTATGATATATCTGAATTTGAAGTAAAAATTATAAAACTTGAAAGAATTTTTATTGACAAAATATTTGCGGCAGAATTTTATTGTGAAAGAGAAATGTATGAAGATGTTTCTAAACATTTATATGATATTTCAATTATGATTAAAAGTAAGGATATTAAA
>CALVZO010000009.1 GCA_944372545.1 uncultured Bacilli bacterium
GCTAAATCTCTTGCATTAACTGCTTCCCAACCCTTCTTATTAACCATTAAAACAGCCTTTTTAATGACATCTTCTTTATTCAATTTACAACTTGCCGGCATATTACCACCCCTACTCTAATTACACGGTAACTTATGTTACCATTATATAGTATAATTCAACATTTTGTCAAACTAGATTTAAAAAAATACTTAAAAATTTAAGCATTTTAAGTATTTAATTATCTCTTACTTTCGCATGAAATTTTTTCTCAATACCAGTAATTATATTATTAAATATTGGCATAACTTCTTCTTCTTTTAGCGTTCTAGTATAGTCTTCAAAGGTTAAATTATAGGCAATTGATTTTTTATCACTTAGAATTTTTTCCCCTTTATAGACATCAAATATTTTAATATCACTTAAAAGTTTTCCGCCACATCTTTTTATTTCTTTTAATATTTCATTACTTTCAATATTATCATCAACAATAAATGCAACATCTTTTTCGATTTTTGGGTATTTATTTAATTCGTGATATTTAACATCTCCAGATTTATTTAGCATTAATTTAGATAGAGATATCTCCCCAACATATATAGGTTCTTTTGACTCTAAAGGGTGAAGTTTACCAAAATAACCAACGGATTTACCACCCACTATGATTTCACTATTAATTTTGGGGTGAATTTCTTTTGGTAATTTATCACTTAATTTTAAAGTTGCTCTACTATCTAGGCCTAAAAAACTAAGTAAGTTCTCAACTACTCCTTTAAGAAAGTAAAAATCCATTTCATAATTTTTATTATTCCATGTATTAACAACATAATTTCCACTTACAGCAAAGGCTAATTTAACATCTTCATTATAATCTTCTCCTTCACTATAAGTATTAGCGATTTCATATAACATAATATCTTTATTTTTCTTACCTATATTATATTTCATAACATTTACTAAAGATGCTAATAAACTTTGTCTAATGTAGGCTCTTTCTTTTAACATTGGTCTTAATAATTTAATTGGTTCTGCAAAATTATAATTATATTTATAAGCAGTTTCTTCATTAACTAATGTATATGTTCTTATTTCATTAAATCCAAGTGAACGCATTCTTTTAGAAATTATTTTTCTAAACTTAACGGTCTCCGTGTATTCACCCTTTTTAATTGGCACTTTAGGAAGTGTTGGCACTATATTATCATAGCCATAAATTCTACCAACCTCTTCAATAATATCTTCTTTTTGTAAATAAATATCTTGTCTTCTATTAGGAATTGTTACTTCATAAACTCCAGCTTTATAATTATAAGAAAAACCTAAACTAGCAAAATTAGAAGTAACATCATTATCTGTTAAACTCATACCTAATATATTATTAACATCATCTAAAGTTAATTTAACAACTTTTTCCGATTTATCTATTTTATCATGACTAATCATACCTTTAATAATTTTTGCATCGGCATATTTTTCTAATAAATGACACGCTCTTTTTAAGGCTAAAATAGTATATTCATAACTAAGTGGTTTTTCTAATCTTAAACTTGCCTCACTTCTTAAATTTAATCTAAGAGAAGTATAACGAATATTGTATGGATTAAATATTGCTGATTCAATTAAAATGTTTTTAGTATCATCAGTAATTCCTGAAGAAAGACCTCCCATAACTCCTGCAACACATAAAACTTCTTTTTTATTGGTAATGACTATATCTTCATTAGTAAGATTCCTTACTTGTTTATCAAGCGTTACTATTTCTTCATTATCTTTGGCCATTCTAACTATTAATTCACCACCAACTACATCTTTATCGAAGAAATGAAGTGGTTGCCCAAATTCAAGCATAACATAGTTAGATATATCAACAACATTATTGATACTTCTTACCCCAGCATTTTCTAATCTTCTTTTAATAAAATCTGGACTTTCCTTTATTGTAACATCTTTGGCTATCATTATATTATAAAAAGGAACATTGTCTGTTTGTACATCTAATTTAATTAAATCATTTATATCTTCATCTATTTCTTTATATTTAACATCAGGCATTACTACCTGTTTTTTTAATACTGCCGCAACTTCATAAGCAAATGATAAATGATTATTGCAGTCTGTTCTATTCGGATTTAAATCAAGTTCATAAGTAGTATCATTATAACCTAAATAAGTAAAAGCATTTTCGCCAACTTTAGCATCAAGCGGCAATTCATAAATACCTTTTTGATAATTTTCTTCTGTTTTTTCTTCTAATCCTAGTTCAAATAAAGCACAAATCATACCATTTGATTCTTCACCACGAATTTGACTTTTTTTAATTTCAAAATTTCCTGGTAATATAGCACCCGGTAAGGCTACTATTACTTTAATTCCAGTGCGAACATTTTTAGCCCCACATATAATTTGGTAAATACCACTGCCAACATCTACCTTACAAATGTATAAATGATCACTATTTTGATGCATCTTACAATCGATAACTTCACCAATAACTAAATTTTCAATGTTGAAAACATTAACTTTTTCCACATTAATTCCGGCTTTTGTTACTTTATTTGCTAATTCATGAGCATCAATATCATGAATATCTACATAATCATTTACCCAATTTAAACTAATTGCCATTTTAATACTCCCTTCTATCAAATTGTTTTAAAACATTTAAGTCGTGATTAACATAAAATACTCGAATATCTTCAATTCCGTATTTTAACATTGCTAATCTTTCAATACCAAAACCAAATGCAAATCCGTTCCAAACTTCTGGGTCATAACCACAGTTTTTTAATACAATTGGATTTACCATACCGGCACCACCAACAGTAATCCAACCAGTGCCTTTACAAATATGGCAACCTTTACTATTACAATTAAAACAACTAATGTCCATTTCTACACTAGGTTCTGTAAATGGGTAAAAACTTGGGCGAAAACGAGTTTCTCTATTTTTACCAAATAACATTTTAGCAATTTCTTCAAAAGTTCCTTTTAAATCACCCAAAGTAATATTTTTATCAATTAGTAAACCTTCCATTTGCGTAAATTGATGAGAGTGGGTAGCATCATCTTCATCTCTTCTGTAAGTTTTACCAGGACAAATTATTCTAATTGCTTCTTCCCCTTTTTTCTCTAACATGCATCTTACTTGTACTGGACTTGTTTGACTCCTTAGTAAATATTCTTCACCTTTAATATAAAATGTATCTTGGGCATCTCTTGCAGGGTGTCCTTTAGGTAAATTTAATAATTCAAAATTGTATAAATCTTTTTCAACTTCGGGACCTTCCACAACATCATATCCCATACTCATTAAAAGAGTTTCTAGGCTTTCAATAATTCTTTCAATAGGGTGATGATTACCTACATTTATTTTCGTACCAGGTAGAGTAACATCAATACTTTCTTTATTTAATAACTCATTAATTTCCTTATTTTCTATTTCTTCTAATTTTTCTTTATATAAAGAATTAAATTCATTTTTTAACTCATTAATTTTTATACCAAAATCTTTTCTTTCTTCAGTAGGTACATCTTTTATCTTTTGATTAATTAAAGATATTTTACCATTTTTACCCATGTATTCTACTTTGATTTGCTCTAATTCTTTTTTATCTTGAACTTTTGCAAATGTAGTAGATACTTCCTCTAATAATTTTTTTATTTCATCTTTTTCCATATTCTGCTCCTCTCAATAAAAAAACTTCATAAAGAAAGGACGAGTTTCCCCGCGGTACCACCTTAATTTATGAAGTTAATCATACACTTTAATTCTTAATGCGAATTAGACAACAATACTCCTTAAGTGAATTTCAATTTATTATTTATCTAAAAATACTCTCACCAATGTATTTTTTCTCTTCATAAGAACTAATAAATCTACTTAAATTAATTCAATGTATCTTAATAATTATTTGCTTTTCTTTCAAAATAACTTTTAGCATGTTGACATACAGGACATACTTCTGGAGCCTTTTTACCCACAACTACATGTCCGCAATTACGACATACCCAAATAGTATCGCCTTCACTTGAGAAAACTAAACCTTCTTCAATATTACTAATTAATTTTCTATATCTTTCTTCATGTTCTTTTTCGATTTTTGCAACACTTTCAAAAAGAAACGCTATACGGTCAAAGCCTTCTTCTTTAGCAACTTTAGCAAATTCACTATACATATCTGTCCACTCATAGTTTTCACCAGCAGCAGCATCTTCTAAATTAACTAAAGTTTCTGGTACTTCACCACCATGTAATTCTTTAAACCACATTTTTGCATGTTCTTTTTCATTATTTGCAGTTTCTTCAAAGATAGCAGCAATTTGTTCATAACCATCTTTCTTTGCTTTACTTGCATAATAAGTATATTTATTTCTTGCTTGACTTTCGCCAGCAAATGCAGCCATTAAATTGGCTTCTGTTCTTGAACCTTTTAATTCCATAATACAATACTCCCTTTCATTAAAAAATTATAAAGCATAACTAAAAAAAAGTAAAGAACTAACTTTTTTTATTCTTTACCTTCATTAAGTCTCTATAAGCATTTTTTAATTTTCTATTTGGCATATTATTTTTGTTTTTTTCACTATTTTTATTACTTGCATTTTTTCCTTCTTTTTCTTCTTCTTTTATTTCTTTTGCTAAGCCAAATATTTTAAATATATCTTTAATAATTATGTATAATGCCGGTACTATTATTATTAATAACCAACCCATTTTACTAGCAAGAACACTTTGAATTTTTCCTAGCCCAGGAATTACTGCTCTTGTTACGCCAATTATATCTTTTTCCGTAACACAGGCTGAATCTTCTTGGGTATTATTATCTCCTCTTGTTACTAAGCAAACTTCTCCATTATCCATTTCCTTAATGCCTACTACACGGTGAGTTATAGTCATACCATAAGTAACTTTCCAAGTTGAAATAAATGTTATAACATCATTAACTTTAACATCTTCTATATTATCAACTCTTGTATTTACTATTACATCATATTTATTAATTGTTGGCTCCATACTCGGACTAACTATAGTGTATATAGAAAATTTTGGTTCATATTTTTCACCTTTTGTCGCATATAAACGTACTGATATATAGTAATATACTAAAAAGATACAGATTAAAATTAAGATGACAAATACAGTCCAACTGACAACTGTAGATATATACTTAAATAACCCTTTAAAATTATAGCGACTTTCTTCAATTTCGTTTGTCATTACAACCACCTTATTCTAAAACTATTATATACAAATTTTTGCATAATAACAATAAATCACATACTTGATTTATAATTTATAATGAATTTACATTTTAAATTTTTATTAGTATCTGCATTTTGAACTTTTCTAAATATCGTTTCTGCCTTCCAATATATTATATTACTATCTTTGTTATCTAATTTTAATTCTTGATTAGATGCAACATTTAATGTTGTTGTTAATCCCGCTATATCGTAAGTGTTGCCAATTAAAGGACTAATATTACTACTACTAGTAGTTAAAACACTATTAACATAATTCCAATTTTCTAAATCGTAAGAATAGGAAAATTTAACTAATAATTCACTATTACTAGTAGCAATAAAGTTTTCACTAAAATCATTATTTTCAATTATATATTTGACATCATAAATTACGCCACTTTCACTAGTGCTATTTTTAGTTTTCTTAACTTCAATGGAATTTATTTCTTCATCAACTATTTCTTCGGTATTTGCAAACGAATCTGCGTCAATATCTTTATCTATTGTTCCGTTATTTATAATTGAAGCATAAGCATCTTTATTTGATATTTCTATAATTTCCGCATTTTTATTTAATTCTTTTACACGAAAATAATAATTAATATAATGAAGAGATTTCATTAAAGTAAAACAGAATAGAGCAAATAAAACAATGAATAGTAATCTTGTATCACTATTATTTTTTTTACTAGCGACTTTTTTTATTTCTAAATCTTCTTTATCATCAATTAAATTCTTTTCCTTTTTATTCATACTTTCACCCTTTATTATATTTAAAGTATATCACAAGAGATGGTGCCTAGCAATAATTAATTATTTTATCAGCATGAGATTTGTGCTATAATTTTTATAAGGAGGATTTTATGAGATTAAAAGATAAAGTTGCTATTATTACTGGTAGTAGTACAAAAGGAATTGGTTACGCAGTAGCCTTAGGTTTTATTGATGAAGGGGCTAAAGTTGTTGTTTGCGGAGTCGGAGATAATGATACTGCTGATGCATTAGAAAGATTAAAACAAGATAGACCTAATGGGGATTATCTTGCAGTAAAGGTTGATGTTACTAAACTAGAAGATGTTGAAAATGTTTTCAAAGTTGCAAAAGAAAAATGGGGACATATTGATATTTTAGTAAACAATGCTGGTATTGCTCCTGCTAAGAGTATTGAAGAAATGAGTGACGAAGATTTTGAAGTTGTTCTAAACATTAATACTTTTGGAACATTTAGATGTACAAGAGAAGCCGTTAAATATATGAAAGATAATGGTGGAAGTATCATTAATACTAGTTCTTTTGTTAGTTTATATGGCTCTAATAGTCAATCGGCTTATACTGCTAGTAAGGCTGCCATTAATGGACTTACAAAATCTAATGCTAAAGAATTAGGTAAATATAAAATAAGAGTTAATGCTATTGCTCCAGGAGTTGTTATGACTGATATGGTAAAAAATACAGTTGATGAAAAAACTATAGGTTATTTACAAATGATGACTCCACTTGGAAGAGGGGCTACTCCAGAAGATTTAGTAGGATTATATATTTATCTTGCTAGTGATGAATCTAGTTTTACAACCGGAACTATTATCAATATTGATGGTGGATTAGTTATGTAACTTAAAAAAAGTCTGTTTTAAATATTCAGACTCTTTTTATTTAATCAAATTGTTCTTCAAAATTTAATAATTTTTTATAGTTATCCATTAAAATATTATAATTGTCTTCATTAATATATACTTTAATTTTAATGTTTTGAAAAGCATCACTCATAATTATTTCTTTATTTTCAATATATTTTAAATGTTCCTTGATTATATCATTAATACTTTTTCCTTCATAAAAATAACTTGTATAATAACTATGAATTTCATAAAGTCTATTGCTTGTATATTCAGTTGGAAAAACATTAGTTGTATTTTCACTATAACCATAAAATTCTACTACTATATCATTATTATTTGTAAAAATTATATCTGTATTATATTGATCTAAATATTCGATAACTAAATTATCTTTCATTGAAATATTTTCTTTAAAAATTAATGTATTATAAGGAATATTATCTACAAATTTAAAGTTACTTAATTCTACTCCGAATAATCCGCCACTTACACCAATAATTAGAAGTGATATTATTAATAGAATAAATAACTTTTGAGCATTTTGTTTCATGTTGAATATATACTTAACTAATATTTCTAACAAAATATAAATAAATATTATGCTTCCAAGTATACCTAGAGCAATATAGAAAATTATATCTCCAGATTTAATATGGAAGAAAAAGAATATCATTAAGGCTATTAAAGTAACTAAAACTATTGCAATAGAGAAACTGATAAAGACAGCAATACATTTAAGAAATATAGTCCATAATTTCTTTATACCAGAAAATAATTTAAATTCATTATTACCATCACGTAAGATAATTTTTTCTTCTTTAACTTTAACTTCTCCAATTACTTCTTCATTATTACAAAAGACCTCTTCTTTTGTATCAATTGTATCAGGATAATAATCTAAATATCTTGCTTTATATAGTCTTACTAAAACATACGTACCAAAAACTATATAAAGTATATAATATAATCCTTCAAATACATGAATTAATATTACTAATAATTCATAAGGAAGTAGATATAACAAGTGACTAATTATTTCACTACATAAATTAATAGAAATTACAAATAGTAAGAGTAATATTAGAAAATAAAAGGTCATTTCTAATAAACATTTTATTTTTTGCATAAAAGTCATTCGATAAAACATTTTTATTCCTTTTATAAACATATCAAAATAATTATTAAAAGTATTAAAAATTTTTCTTTCTTTTTTTACCCCTTTACTTTCTTTGATACCAATTAACTCGTCCATACTACAATTAAATATTTTACAAATAGAAATTATTTTCTCAGTTTCGGGATAAGCATTATTAGATTCCCATTTGGAAACTGCTTGTCTACTTACATTTAATTCATTTGCCAAGTCTTCTTGACTTAGTCCTTTCTCTTTTCTTAATTTGGCTAGTTTTTCACCAAAACTCATTTTTCTCACCTCGGCATAATTTTATCTAATAAATATAAGTGCAACCACCAACTTTTAGTTGTTTATTGTCTAATTTTGGTTGCATTTAGGTAAATTTATTATAACGCATTAAAAATATATTTGAAAAGAGTTTTATATTTAAAATTTGTGTATCCATGAACAAGTATACAGATCAAAATATTTTATTTTAGTTCTTGTAGTTTATTAGTTGTTTCAAAAAGTGTAGTTTTTTTATCATTTCTTCGTGTTCTTCATAAGTATATTTTTCTATATCATTTTCTGAAATATTATAATTATCTTTTATATATTCAAAAATTTTCATTGTAGCTTTAACATCATCAAATGCATTATGATGATATTCTAAGTTTATATTTAAATAATTGCTTATATAGTCTTAACTTTTTTACGTTCAAATAATTTCTAGCTAATTTTTGAGTACAAGTAATTTGTATTTTTGGTAATTCAATATTATATTTTTTTAATGCCTTAGCAAGAACACTAACTTCAAATTTAACTCCATGACCAACAAGTATAACATAAAAAATATTATTTATATAAAAAACACCACAATAGTTAGATTTTGTGGTGCGAAAAATTATTTACAAAAATTTTTTTCATACTCCATTTTTTTTATTTCCTATAATATAGTCTCCATTATAAGTGCTATTCTCTTGTAACGCTTTACATGATAATACTTTATAAGTATTAGCTTCATATAATATTGATCCTCCATCTTTATATATAGAATTATCGTCATAATGCATATTATCAGTTATATCTTCAATTGTAATTAATTTGTCATTAAATGCATTCTTAAGAAAGATTTTTTCGCCATTAATATCAATATAAATATCTTTTATACAATACTCATAAATAACGAAATCATCTTCTTCGTATAAAACATTTAAATTCTTTTTACAATTTTCAATATTTTCAAAAACTAAATCATATTCATCATCAGCATTAAAATTTTCTGAGTTTGTGCAACCAATCATTAGTAGTGATAATATACTCAAAAACAACATTTTTTTCATAATATATCCTCCTAGCTAATTAGAAATTATCACAAATTCAAGCATTTAAAAAGCGTTTATTAAGCGCACTTAGTATATTCAAACATTAGATGTTTTCTATCATTTTTTGACTTAATATTTCCAATATTAAAATAAATTTTTTCTTTTGTTTCAACAAATAATCCATTTTCTATTGTTATGACATTATTACCACCAGATATAGTATACACTTTTGTAGAATTATATTGATTAAAAAAAATAATATTCAAAAAATAATAATAGCGATAAGATTATTAATATTATAGAAATTCTAATTATTTTAGACTTTTTTCTATTTTCTATATATAAATTTAATGTTATATCTTCTTCTGGATTTTTTTCTCCAGCTAATAATTCGTCAATGCTTACTTTAAATATTTCACTTAATTTTATTAGAACACTATGATCGGGTATAGTTTTTCCTAATTCCCACTTTGAAATTGCTTGTCTACCAATATGAATTTTTTCAGCAAGCGTTTGTTGTGTCATTTTTTCATTTTCTCTTAATTCTTTTATAAAATTACCTATTTTTTCTGTATTCATAATTACCTCATTTAATATTATAATACATAATTCATTTCATTTGAAATGAAATTTATTCATTATAATCATAATCATAATTTAAATGAATTATAAATATATTTAAGTGAATAATGAATTAATTAAATTAATTAAATTGACTTAAATGGTTATCTAGTGTAAAATATTACTTGTATTAAAGAAATGGAGCCGTAGCCAAGTGGCTAAGGCGTGGGTCTGCAACACCCTGATCGCCGGTTCAAATCCGGCCGGCTCCTCCATTTTATATTTTTAAGTATCAATTTTAACTAATTGATATTTTTTTATACCTAAAATTTATTTAAAAAGATTATTGACTTATAGTTAACTTTAAGTGATATATTATTAAAGAATTGAAATAGTAAATTATTAAAGGAGGAACAAATGAAAGAAACAAATAATTTAACTAATGAGTGGGATAAAACTTTTCCAAAAAGTGATAAAGTAGACCATAAAAAAATAACATTTAAAAATCATTTTGGTATAACTTTAGCAGCAGATATGTATATTCCCAAAAATTATGAAGGAAAACTTTCCGCAGTTGCAGTATGTGGGCCATATGGCGCAGTTAAAGAACAAGCAAGCGGGCTTTATGCTATGAATTTAGCCGAAAGAGGTTTTTTAACAATTGCTTTTGACCCATCTTTTACAGGAGAAAGTAGTGGAGAACTAAGATACATGACTTCACCAGATTTAAATGTCGAAGATTTCCAAGCCGCAGTAGACTATTTATTTAATTTAGAAAATGTTGATAAAGAAAAAATGGCAATTGTAGGAATTTGTGGTTGGAGAGGTATGGCTTTACAAACCGCTTCTATTGATACAAGAGTTAAAGCGACAATTGTATCAACAATGTATGATATGTCAAGAGTTGCTGGTAATGGCTATTTTGATGAACAAAATAATGAAGATGCTAGATACAATATGCGAGTTATGATAAATAATCAATGAACAGAAGACTATAAAAATGGCAATTATAAATTAGACGGTGGAGTTATTGACCCACTTCCAAAAGATGCCCCATTTTTTGTTAAAGATTATTATGATTATTATAAAACATTTCGTGGTTATCATAAACGAAGTCTAAATTCAAATAATGGTTGGGCTATACAAACAAATACATCAATGATGAATACGAGATTATTTACTTACGCAAATGAAATAAGAAGTGCAGTTTTAATTATTCATGAAGAAAAAGCCCACTCTTGTTATATGGGAAAAGATGCATATGATAATATGATTAAAAATAGTAACTACACTAAAAATAAAGAACTTTTAATTATACCTAATGCAGTACATACAGACCTTTATGATAAATTAGATATTATACCTTTTGATAAAATAGTTGAATTTTTAAATACCAATTTAGTATAAGAGTTTATGAGAAAAGGGTTCATTATATCATTTCTTGTAATAACCTTAACGATAATAGTAATTATTGGCTTAAGTAGAGTTTATTTATCTAATAAAAATACTACTAATCAAAAGGAGAATATTAATATGGATGTTCTAATAATAAATTTGATTTTATCACTAAGACAGTTACTTTAAATAATGGAGAAAAGATGCCAATACTAGGCTTAGGAACTTGGACTCAAGATAATGAAAAAGTAGCAAACTCTGTTTATTATGCCTTAAAAGTCGGTTATAGACTTATCGATACTGCTCAATATTATGGCAATGAAGAAGGGGTTGGTAGAGGACTTAAAATGGCAATTAACGATGGATTTGTAACTAGAGAAGAAGTATTTATTACAACTAAAATAATGTCAAGTAGTTATAATAATGCCTATAACTCCATAAATGAATCTTTAAAAAAATTAGATGTTAATTATATAGATTTACTTTTAATCCATCAACCTGTTCTAATGATGAAGATGTCTATAAAGCCATGGAACAAAGTGTATATGATGGCAAAGTTAAATCAATTGGAATATCAAATTATTATACAAAAGAAGCAATAGATAAAGTACTATCTTATGCTACAATAATACCAACAATTATTCAAAATGAAAATCATATCTATTATCAGAATACAGAATTGCAAAAATATGTGAATCAATACGGAATTATAATTGAATCTTGGTACCCATTTGGAGGAAGAGGTCATACATCAGAAAATTTTAATAATGAAGTTATTAAAGAAATAGCAGAAAAGCATAATAAGACTTCTGCCCGAATTATATTAAGATGGCAATTACAAGCAGGATATATAGTTATTCCTGGTTCTAGTAACGAAGATCATATTTTAGAAAATTATAGTATTTTTGATTTTGAATTAGATAATGAAAATATGGAAAAAATAGCAAACATTAATAAAAATCAAAGATATGAAAATTGGTAGAATTCATATATAAAAAATAACCGAGCATTATTTAATGGTTCGGTTTTATATTAAAATAAATATATTTTTAAATAATTATATTACCATTTTTCATAATCGTAATAGTCAAGTCATCAGTAATTGCTTCAACTAATAAATCTTTAGTACCAATCATAAAATCCACATGGTTTTTTGAAGCATTTAATCCTAATTTATGTAATTCTTCTTTACTTAAATTATTACCATTTAGAATACACTCAGTAAATCCCTCTCCAAGTGCGAAATGACACGCGGCATTTTCATCTAATAATGTACTTTTAAATGTAATACTAGTATTACTTATTGGAGAATCATAATTTACTAAAGCAACTTCTCCTAAAAAGTTCATATTTTTTTCTTTCTCAATTATTTCTTTTAAAATATCTTGACCATTAAAAGCACTTATATTAATAACTTTTCCTTTTTTAAATTCTAAATTAAAATTATCAATTACTTTACCATTATAAATTAAAGGTTTTGAACTATAAACAATACCCTCAGTATATCTATAATCGGGAGAAGTAAAAACTTCATAACTAGGCATATTAACTATGAAGTCACTAGATGATGCACTTTGCCATAAAGCCTTATCATTTAAAGTAATATAAATATCAGTACCTAAAGAGTTTTGAAAATGAAGTTTTTTAATTTTTAAATCATTTAATTTTTTCAAAAGATTATTTTGTTTATTTAAAAAATTTGTCCACTCATTAATTGGATTTCTTTTATCTAAGAAACATATTTTTGCTAAATCTTGCCAAAAACATTTTAATGGATCTTTTTCATTTTGGTATATTTCTTTAGCCCAATATTTATTAGGAAGAACTGCAATACACCAAGGAATTTCACCATGAAGTTGCTTTTCTGAATATATTGGTTTAGTACTTCTTTTAACATAAGCATATTTAGCTAAAATTTCTGCATCTATTTCATCAAATACATGAGGTACTTCAGTGTTTAACATTAAAAAACAAGCATCTTTTTTAGCATATTCGTCCCAAATACTAGAGGAAAATTCTTTAGATATTTCTCTCTCTTTAATATTACTTAGTTTATCTTTAAGTAAAAAACTATCTTCTTCATCTAAATAAATATCAGTTATTCCTACACTTTTAGCATATTCTACTAATTTTTCAACAAAATCTTTATTTAAATTATTATAATTTATAAATAATGGTTTATCTTTCTTTACTTTCAAGCAACCAATTAAAAGTAATTCAATATATTTTTCTTCCATATTAATCACTTTATTATTATACTACATTTTACTCAAAAAATTTATCAATTCTTGTATTTAGTACTACAGATATTTTGTATAAAGTATTAACTGAACAACCTACATCTCCCTTCATAAATTCTAATCTTCTTACAAAATCATATGATAAGTCGATATCTACTGCTAATTGTTCTTGAGTAATCCCTGCTTTTTTACGATATTTTCTAATATTTTCTGATATTTTTCTTTTTATATCATTGTCAAAATAAAAATCTCTTTTAAAAGTTGTCATTTAATCACCAAATAAATTCTCACATTAATTGATTATTAATTCCGGTAACTCATATGTCCTGTTTTGTGCTATAATGTTGATGTGATAAACATGAATAATGAATATAATTACTATTTAAGTATAATCAAACCAATTGAAAAAAAATACAATAGAATTTGCTATTGGTATTCGATATTTAAAACTAAAAATCTTCAAAGAAAAAAACAACATTATAATAATATTTTAACTATCTATTATATAATGTTGCAAAAAAATGAATATATATGTGATTGTTTAGAAAAATATTTTTCTAAATCTATTTAATTTTATATAAATATTCTTTATTTCTAATAGTAATTGCAAGTTCTAATTCTTCACTATCATTTATTTTGTTAGTTGTTTCTAAAACTATTTTTCCCTTTAATAATGATGGAGTAACATCTTTAATATTAGCATAAGCAGTTTTTAAATTTTCAATATATTTTATTTTAACAAAAGTCTTCATAAATGTATTAATATTTGAAGAATAAGTATAAAAAGGAATAGTATTATCAATATTATATTCATAATCTAATACAATTAATGTCGTATTATTAACAGTGTAATCTATACTTACTAAACCTTTATAAGCATTACAATTATCTTTGAAACAACTTTCATAATCATAAATATATCTATTAGTAATAATTGGATTATCTAATTTAAGTGTAGTATTACCTAAATAACTACCAGAAAAATTTAACACACTACCCATATTTGTCGTAGATACAGTACTTACATTATTAATAACAATGGGAGAAATAGTTACATAATTGTAACTACCTATAATTAAATTTTCAGATAAAACAGTACCATTACTTATTTTTATTTGATAATTCTTTTTAACATCAGCTTCATTTAATTGATAAACCATAGAATATGTATTTTTAGTATTGGATCTTATTGTATTGCTGTAATAATCATTTGCATAATCAATAAAATTTCTTCCTTGATCTAATATTGGATAAACATAGCGATCATTTACTATTAAACGAAAATTATTATAATCTAAAACAACATCACTTGTAGTAGCGTTTTCAATATTTACACGCATTACTAAATAATATATATTATCTCCAAGTAAATTACCATTATAATCTAAATTTGTAATAATACTATCTTCAATAGTATAACTTATGTTATTAATTATAAATGTATCACCTTGATTATATTTTCTATCAATAATAGGAGGCAAGGCTTTGTATAAAAGATAGGCAACCCCTATAAATAATAAAATACATATAATAGTAAAAATAAATTTATTTTCTTTAACATAATATTTAAATTCTCTTATAAATCTTCTAATGTTTCTCTTTAACTTAACATCATCTTTTTTAATGACAATTTCTACTTCTTCACTATCTTTTTCTGATATTTCTATTTCTTTAATATCACTTTCAAAATTAAATTTTTTGGTATTTAACCCAATTGCTCTTAAAAATATTAATAATATTAAAGGTAGTTGGGGCATAATAACAATAATTGAAATATCGCGATATGCTCTTGCTAATTCCGCAGATAATATAGCACTTTCTAAAGAAATCATGACATTTTTAATAAATATTACAAATATTAAAAATATAACTACATATATAAAATTAAATAAATATAATTTAGTAGGTTTATTTTTATGCCTTAAAAGAAAATATATTGCTATTATTCCTATTAAAATGATAAGGATTACTAAATATAGAAATGGTGATATATAACTTTCTGAAAAACCTTCATAATAAATACCAGAATAATCATTAATTATGTATTCATTAAAAAATGCAATTATGTTGTATGTTTTATAAACTAAATAACCTAAAAGGACAGTTAAAATAAAGTTTATTAACTTAAAATATTTGATTAAAAATGCATAAGGTTTTCTAAATATCATAACTATTCTCCTATTAATAATAATATCAAGAAATAGTTAAATTGTAAATTAATAAGTAATTATTTTTTCTTTACTAATAATTGATCTTTCATTAAATATATTGTTTTATTTTCATCTAAAAATTTGTCTTTAGTAGTATTAAATACTTTTAGAACTTCATCTAATGTATCTCCTTCTGCTGTAATATAATAAGAATAATTACTTTTAGGAATTAATATTTGTTCATTGGGATAAATGTAATCGTCCATATTTAAACCATTTAAAGCCGCGAGTAATTCTGGATTAATATTATATTTTCTGGCTATCTTATATAAACTATCACCTTTTTCAACAACATAATAATTAAAGTAATCTTGACTTTCTTTCGGAACAATTATTTCCATTCCTTCTCTTACTTCATCTATATAATAAAGATTATTTAAATCTTTCGCTACACTAAATAAATCTTCTCCTTTATTTAACATATAACTTTCAAACATCTATTGTCACCTCTAGTATAAGTTATGAAAAAAACACAAATATGTTATTTAAATAAATATATCATATTTGCGTTATTAAAATTCCATTCAAAATTATTTATTATTAATACTTCGCCATATAAATTATTATATAAATATAAGTTATCATCTACTAAATAGTAAACTTCATTTTCATGAGTTTTTATTATTTTATCAATTTCAAAATTCGAGATTAATATTTTTTCATTTTCAATTATTTGATATAATTTATTCTCAATTAATGTATAACTCGAAAATGTATCTTTTTCAAATTCTAAATTGTTATTTTTAATTTCATTAAAACTCTTTTTTTCTAACTTACCATTTTCGAAAATTAAAAATTCTGTTTCTATGACTTTTTTCCTTTTAATATTAATTTTATATTCTTTTTCTTCCTTTTCATCTATTATATAAACATCGTTTTTATAATCTCCTAGAAATCTTGATGTAAATGATATTTCGCTTTCTAAGTTAATATCTTCAACTTGACCGTTTGCCATATTAATTAAATATAATTTGTTAAAATAATAATCTTCATTATAATCAGGAATAAGTATGTAACTATCATATTGGTATATTAAAGATACCGAATATATATCTTTTGTAAATAACTCAATATCTTTTGTAGTTTCGCTATTTATAAAGTAAAAACCTTTGTAATTGTATAGTAAAAATGAGGCATTATTTAAAAAATTGATATTTAATTTTGCATAATCTTTATTAAGAAATGATACTTTTTGATATTTATAAGTATCACTCTTATTTGTAATTAAATTATATGATACTAATTCATTATTACTAATACAAATAGGATAAAAAGAAATAATATCACTTTCTGGTAATAAACAAATTTCATTACCTTCATTAGTAATAATTTCAATATTATTTATAAGTTCTCTTTTTTCACTATATTTATTTGTAATTAAATATGGGTATGTTTTATTTTGATATTCAATATTAAATTGATAAGTACTATTTTCTTTATCGTAAATTTCCTTGATTTTAAACTGATTTATATTATAATTTATTTCATAATCTTTTGGACTTGTTTTAATATATATAAAAAGACTAATTAAGAAAATAAAGAATATTAACCAAAATAATCTATTTTTCTTCATTTTTATATTGTTTTTTAGACTCCATCATAAAATTTGATATAATGGTTTCAATTTCATCGAGGCTTGATTTAGGTAAGTTAGATAATGTTATTACTTCTTTTACGGTATCAATTATTATTTTACCCCATATTAGTCCTTTATATATTTTTAAATCATTATATAAATCTGGAGTTACTGAATATAAGAAACTTCCCCATACTAATCTTTTATGACCAAGAAGAATTCTCTTGCTTGTTAAAACAATAGCAAATGTATTAAATATCTCAGTGAAGTTTTCATTTTTTTGACCTGCAAAAGCATATAAAACTTCTTCATCTTTATCAAGATAATCTTCGATAACTTTAGCGTGCTTTCTAAGTCTCCAGACAATTCCACCTGAATGTTTTTGATTAAACTCCATTAATTTGTTATATACAACTCCCATACTATCACCTAAATATATTTTATAATGATTTAGTTAAATAAGCAAATAAAATAATTTTTGTTAATTTAAATTTGAAGTGCAACAAAGTTGCATTGAAAAAGACATATGAATAATCTATAATATCTATTTGCAATAAACAGAAAGGAAAATTCATATGTCTGAAACAAATAATACACTAAAAAGGAAGAAAAATCAATATCATCATTTAAAGGAAGGTTATAGATCAAAAATTCAATCTCTTATTGAGCAAAAAGATAAAAATGGCAAAAGACTTTTTAGTAACACTTAAATTGCCAATTATCTTGGAGTTCATAAATCAACTATTTCAAGAGAACTTAGAAAAAGAATTAAATCTAAAATCATGATTAGAACTGGCCATATTAAAAATATTCCTTATAATGCTAGCGATGCTCAAAATGATTATAATTTTAAAAGAGGCTTATCAAAAGGAGAATATAAACTTTGTAAATATCCTAAAATGGCTAAGTACATCGAAGATAAAATCAATAATGAAGGTTGGGCGCCTGATGTTATTGTTGGTTATATGAAAACTCATAATTATTTTGAAAGAGATGGTTTCTGTAAAATTTCTGTGCCTACTATTTACAATGCAATTAGATTTAAAATAATAAATGTTAATATTGAATCTATGAGAAGAATGAAATATGATTCTAAATATGAATATCATGAATTAAAGCCAGTTCCCAAAAGTAAAATACCATATAGTATTGAAAATAGACCAGAAGAAGTTGATAAAAGGCTTACATTTGGTAATTTTGAACTAGATACAGTTATTGGTACTAAAAATGGTAAAAATGAATGTTTAATGACATTAACTGAAAGAAAGACAAAATTTGAGTTTATTTTTAAGCTACAATATAAAACTGCTGATGAAGTTGTTAAAAAGTTTAATCAAATTAAATCTTTTATGAAATCTAATTATGGATTTATGTCAAGTTTTTAGACACGATTTTTTGAAAGATGTTATTTGACCGCATTTAAATTTATTCCAATTTCCTTTTGACAAGCAGAAATATTTTTAATAATTTATAGTCGTTT
>CALVZO010000010.1 GCA_944372545.1 uncultured Bacilli bacterium
CAAGCACTAGCAATGACAATAATTATAATACCAATTAAAATATTTCTTCCCTTACTTCTCATAATACTTTTTAAAGCATTTTTTAATATATACAAATTCATCACCCATAAATTATTATATTAATGAATATTAAATATAAATTAAAAAAGAGAATTATTTTTCTCTTATATTAATATAGACAAATAAACCTTTTAATATATCTTTGAAGTAGTCTTCCATATCTATTTCATCAAGTTCATTAATTACTTCCCAATATAAATTGTCTAAGTAATCTTTTGCATAATCTAAACTACCACTTTTTATTAATAATTCTTTTATTTTGGCAAAATTTGTTTTATTTAAATTCTTCTTCCCATAAATTTTTAAAAATTCTTCTTTATAAGGAGTATTAATTATATGAGAATATAATATAGTTTGCTTAAATTCTAAAATATCGGAATAAATAGATTTACCTAAAGTATCTATATCACTAAATATTCCTAAAATATCATCTTTTATTTGAAAAGATATTCCAATTTTATTTAAAATACTTTCTAACTTTTTATCTAATTTTCTTCCACCAAGAATAAGTCCTAGAGAAATTGGTCCAATTATTGTATACCAACTAGTCTTAAGTTCATATATATCTAAAATATCTTTTTCGCATACTTCTACTAAATTATATTTTCCCATAAAAGGAAGATAAACATCTAATATTTCTCCTTTAATTGTTTTAATAATGATGTTATTATAACACTCTAATAAATTAGCAAGATTAATATTTTCTTTATAATTTTTAATTATTAAATTATTTGCTTCATAAAAACCTAAATCACCAATACAAATACCTATAGAATTTGCAAGGGCTAAAACACTTTTTTGATAATCTTTTTCACTCTTATCATTTAAATATTTCGCACATATTCTTCTTGGAATAGTCTCCTTTCCTCTTCTATATTTAGCATTATCAATTATATCATCATGAACTAAAACTGAAGTTTGAAACATTTCATAGGCAAAGGCTAAATTTAAATAATTTTGATCATTTAAAGAAGCCATATTATAACCTAGAGCAATTAAAGTTCCTCTTATATATTTTCCATCTTGATTTAAATCACAAAAATCATTAATTACTTCTTTAATATTATCATTAATAACATTATCTAATAACCCCTTATTAATACCACTTTGTCCCTTAATAAATTCTTTTAATTTATCTTTATAATAAAGAATAAATGTTAATAAATATTTGTAATTATATATTTCTTTTATTGGGGTACTTGCTCCACCAGTTATACCAATATCATCTTCACTAGTAAAATTATTATCTTTAATAAATTTATAAAACTCTAATATATTAGAAAACATATAACTTTCTGAGTATTTACTTACTTCATTAAATAATTCTTTAGTATTACTACTATTTTTACCTCCAATCACACACATATAGTCACATTTTTTAACAACTTCTACACTACTTTTACAAATGTTTTTTACTGCATTACAAATTGTATTTTCTACTTCTATTTCTAAATTAGAATATTTTTCTTTAATAGAGTTTGCTATTTTTAAAAATAAATCTTTATTAAAAGTAGTTTGACAAATAATATATTTTTTTTGGTTATCACTATTAATTTTTTCTATATCTTCTTCTTTTTCAATAATAATTGCTTCATTTTCACACCAACCATTTGTCCCAATAACTTCCGGGTGACTATGATTACCTACTAAAATAATTTCATAACCATTTTGATACTTTTCATAAACTAACTTATGAATCCTTGCAACATTAGGACAAGTTGCATCATAATACTCAATACCTTTATCTTCTAAATATTTATATGTATTATAACCTTCTCCATGACATCTTATTATAACAATATCTTCACTAGTAACATTATCTAAAGTATCAATTGTCATAATACCTAAATTAGTTAATTCTTCAATTACTTTAGGATTATGAAGTATTTCTTTATAAATATATATTTTTTTAGGATTATCTTTTTTTATCTCTCTTTCATATATTTCATAAATTAAATTAAGGGCTTTAACAGAACCATTACATGTTCCACATATTTTTGGTATATATATCATAGTTTTACCTTTCTTTCTTATCTATTAATCTATCAAAATAATAATCAGTAAAATAAGGAACTTCTTGTTTTTCACATAAAAGTGTTAAATAATCATTTAATTTATTATCATTTAAATAGGCTAAATGTTTTTTTATATCTTCAATATTTAGAGAAAAATCTTTTTTATTAACTAAAGTCTCTAAATCAATATTATATAGTAAAGATAAAGAAGATACCATAACTTTTACATTATCTGTGTAATTTGATGCTACATTAATTTTATAAGAATTATTATTTGGCTTAATTAAATAACATTGTTGAAATTTATACTCATCACCCCTAAATCGCATATAATCTAAGTCAATTAAAAATCCTTGCCCATCTTCAGTAATTAAAAAATTATCTGAGTGTATGTCACCTAAAAAAATATCTCTTTCATGCAAATATTTTAGGGCTTCATATACATCTATTATTGCGCTTTTGCGTAAACTATAATCTAAATCACTATTAATTGCTGCTCTAAAAGTCATTGAATTTAGTATATTTTCTAACATATAACCAGAAAATTGATTACCTATATATACTTTTTCATATACTCTTGGAGTATTGGGAATATTATTATTTATTTGATATTCTGTATTTCTCTCTACTTCTTCAATAAAAGTACTATCTTTAAATATTTTAATTAAAAACTTATCATTTAATTTATATATATTACCATTATTATTATGAATATCAGAACTAAATGTCATTTTATTAATATTTTCTAAATCATTATTAGTAAATTTCATAAGTAATCACTTCCTTACTAAATTAGTATAACATATCAATAATTAGATAGGTAAATAAAAAAAGGCTAAAAAAGCCTATTTCTGTAAATGTTTTAAACTATTTAGTTTACTATTTAAAGTATTTATTAAATCATTATCAATACTATTTTGATATAAACAATTATTTTCATCTTTCTTTTCTAAATATTGAAATAATCTTTTGTTAAACTTTGCAATTTTTTCATAATTGTAATTTATGTATAATTGATTCTCTTCATTATCTAAATAATCTAAGTAATTAAGTGCTGTTTCAGTAAAAGGTTTTGGTACTACAAATTCTAGGTTTTCAATTAACTCTAATGATATAATTAATCTAATTAAATTCATATGACTTTTATATAAAGTAATAATTAATTTTGGCATCTTTTCAATATTATCTTCTAAAACTGAGTATGAACGAATAAATTCAATTAATAAATCAATAACTTTTCCTTTATCATCTATTTTATCATTTAATAAATCTTCTGATATATTTTGAAAAAGATTAGCGTATTTTTGAATTGATAAACTATTTTGAAATGATGTCATTCTTTTTATTCTTTCTTCTCTAGTTAGTTCTTCACTATCTTTAATACCAAAATTAATTAAATTTTTTAATTCTACTTCATAATTATTCATTTAAATTATCAACTACTTCCTTAAAGTCTTCTTCTAACCAAATATCAATACCTAAACTTTGGGCTTTTTGATATTTACTTCCAGGATTTTCTCCCACAATTACTGTATCAGTATTTTTACTAACAGACTCTTTTACAAAACCATTGTAACTTTCAATTAAATTCTTTATTTCATCTCTTGTCATAAAAGAAATAGTTCCGGTTAATACAAAACTTTTTCCGGTAATAGATGGATTAGTTTTTTTAGCCTCTCCAATATAATTCATATTTATACCAAGCATTTTTAACTTATTAATTAAATTGATATTTTCCTTAAAATAAGTATTAATACTACTTGCAAGTATTTCCCCAATATCTTTAATATTTAATAAAGATTCAATAGAGGCATTAATTAAATTATCAATATTACCAAAGTATTCTGCTAAAACTTTTGCTGTTTTACTACCTACTCCACTAATTCCTAAACCAAATAATAATTTTTCTAAACTATTATTTTTACTATTATTAATGGCATTTATTATATTTTGAAAACTTTTTTCTCCAAAACCTTCAAGTAATAATATTTCTTCTTTATGACTTTCTAAATTATAAAAGTCTGGTATTTCTTTTAAAAATCCTTCATTATAAAAATCTTCAATTATTTCACTACCTAGCCCTTCAATATTCATGGCATCACGACTAGCAAAATGAATTAGACTATTAACTCCTCTTGCAGGACATAAATTATTAGGACAATAATAATCTACTTGACCTTCTTTTTTTATTAAATCAGTATTACATATTGGACATTTACTAATCATGACAAATGGTTTTTCTAATCCTACTCTTCTTTCTTTAATATGGCCTTTAACTTCCGGAATAACATCACCCGCTTTATGTACCATAACAGTATCTCCGATCATTAAACCTAAATTATTTATAAAGTCTTCATTATGAAGAGTTGCTCTACTAATAGTGGATCCCATAATTAATACAGGTTCTAATACAGCATTTGGAGTTATTTGTCCGGTTCTTCCTACTGTAAAAATAATATCTTTTAATTTAGTTAAAACATCATTAGCAGGAAATTTATATGCCGTTGCCCATCTTGGGTATTTGGCAGTAAAACCTAATCTTTCTTGTTCAGATATATCATTAACCTTTATAACTATACCATCTATTTCATAAGGGAGAGTATCTCTTATTTCAGTATATTCTTTAATAAAATCAATTACTTCATCAATATTTTTAACAACTTTATTATGCGTATTTACTTTAAAACCCAAATCACTCATAAATTTTAGAGCATCTGAGTGTTTATTAATTCCATAATCTAGGGGGTTTGGTAAATGATATATAAAGTTATTTAAATTTCTTTTGGCTGCAACTTTTGAATCTAATTGTCGCATACTACCTGCCGCGGCATTTCTAACATTTTGTAAAAGAGGTAAATTTGCTAACTGCCTTTCTGCATTTAATTTTTGGAGAGTTTTTTTATCCATATAAATTTCTCCCCGTACTTCAATATCAATATCACGATTTAATTTTAAAGGAATTACTTTAATAGTTTTAACATTATGCGTGATATCTTCCCCAACTACACCGTCCCCTCTCGTAGCACCGCTTTTTAATATTCCTTTTTCATAAATTAAAGAAACACTTAAACCATCTATTTTTAGTTCACATACATATTCGGGATTTATACCCATTTTTTTAATTTTATTATCAAATTCCCGTACTTCTTCTTCATTAAAAACATTACCTAAACTAAGCATTGGTATTTTATGATTAATTTTGGAAAATTTATCTAATACTTCCCCACCAACTCTTTTAGTAGGACTATTAACTAAAATAAATTCTGGGTATTTTTCTTCTAGTGTTACTAACTCTCTTAAATATTTATCATATTCTTGGTCAGTAATTGTGGGATTATCTAAAACATGATAATTATAGTTCGCTTCATTTAGAATATTAACTAATTCTTCTATTCTTATCTTTGCTTCCATCATTAGCCCCATAAATCATTATTATATAAGCCTTCTTCAATACTATCTACAATTCCTTTTTTTAATGAGTCTAAATCTTCTTTATAAGTTATGCCATAATGTTTAGCATTTGTCTTAATAACTTTAATTTTTTTGTTATTTTCTTTAGCGCTTTCAAAAACAGCATTAGGAAGTAGGTATTCATCTTTTTCTAAATCTTTAGCGTTTTTAAAGAAGTTATTAATATCTCTTTTTAAAAATTCAATTATTTTTGGTGTTAGACAAAATAAATTCATTGAAACCGGTTGTTCAAATGGCACCGTAAATTCTTCTTCACTATCTAATGGTTTAGCAACAATTTTGCCATCAACAATTTCAACAGAACTTTCAACTATTTTATCTAAATAGCCATCACTTTCATAAACAATTCCTCTTTTAACTGCCCCATTTAAAGTTAGAGTATTTCCTGTTTCATATGCGATCATGGCATATTCATCACTATCACAATTATTTAAAAATTCGGCTGCTTTCATATAACCATCACGACCATAAAAATCATCAGCATTTATAACCGCAAAATTTTCATGAATTGCATATCTTGCAGCATATAAGGCTTGTGCTGTTCCAAGTGGTTTTACCCGAGATTCTGGTATATTTATACCTTCAGGTATATCACTTTGTTTTTGAAAAACATACATAACTTTTATTTTATCTTCAATTCTTTTACCAATTGTTTCTTTAAAAATTTCATAATTTTCTTCCTTTATTATAAAAACTACTTTATTAAATCCTGCAATAATTGCATCTTTAATTGAATAATCAATAATAAATTCTCCATTTGGACCAACTGGCTCTATTTGTTTTAATCCTCCAAATCTACTACCCATACCGGCAGCAAGTACTAATAATGTTAAATCTTTTTTCATAATCATTTTCCTTTCTTTAAACCTTTATAATTATTCAAAAATTTCTTTATACCAAATCTTTTATCAAAAGCAACAGTTACAAACCTTTCATCAAATGCAATAACTACTCCCTTACCAAATGATAAATGATGGACTACTTCGCCAACTTTATAAGTTGTCTTATCTTCATTATACAATAAATTTTTATTAATTTTTACTTCTTCACTAATATTTGACTCAATTAAATCAGAATTTATTTCTGAAATAAATCTTGAAGGAGAATTAAACATTTCTTTTCCATAAAGCATACGTATTTTGGCATTAGATAAATAAAGTCTTTCTTTTGCTCTCGTTATTCCCACATAACAAAGTCTTCTTTCTTCTTCTACGCCATTTTCCTCTAGTAAAGAGTTTGAGTGCGGAAGTAATCCTTCTTCCATACCAACCATAAATACTATTTTAAATTCTAATCCCTTAGCAGAGTGTAAAGTCATTAAAGTAATTGCATCGTCCATATCTTTATGTTCTGTAATATCAGCAATTAAACTTATTTCATCAAGAAAATCTTCTAAATTAACACTTCCCGTTATATTTTGATAACTTTCTGTAATACTTCTAAATTCCATCAAGTTTTCAAGTCTTAATTCATTTTCTAAAGTATCTTCCTTTTCTAATGATGCTTTTATTCCACTTTTATCTAATATTAAATCAATTAATTCAGTTAAAGATAATTTATTAGATTCATTTTTAATACTTAAAATTAAATTTTTAAACTCTAATTCTTTTCCACTTGTAATTGCATTAAACATCGATATATTTTCTTTATCACTAATTTCTTCTAAATTAGAAATAGTTTTAGCCCCAATTCCTCTTTTTGGCTCATTAATTATTCTTTTTAGTGATATATCATCATCTAAATTAGAGACTAATTTTAAATAACTAATTAAATCTTTTATTTCTTTTCTTTTATAAAAGTAAAAACTACCTACTACTTTATAAGGAAAATTATTTTTAATCATTGCTTCTTCATAAATTCGTGACTGAGCATTAGTCCGATAGAATATAGCAATATCTTTTCTTTTATAACCATTATTAAGTAACTCATTTATTTCTTTAATAACCCAAGAAACTTCATCTTTATCATTATTACATCTACTATATTTTACTTTTACACCAGTTCCTAAATCACTATATAAAGAAACATCTTTTCTCTCAATATTATGCTTAATAACTGAATTGGCTGCCTCTAATATATTGGTTGTACTTCGGTAATTTTTATTTAGAACAATGACATCGGCATCAGGATAATCACTTTCAAAATTAATAATGTTTTTATAATTTGCTTGGCGAAAACCATAAATGGCTTGATTTTGATCACCAACTACAAAAATATTACGATATTTACTACTTAATAGTCTAACTAATTTATATTGAACTTCATTAGTATCTTGATACTCATCTATTAATATATATTGATATTTATCTTGATATTTATCTAAGATATCTTCATTCTCTTGAAATAACTTTACTGGAAGTTTTAATAAGTCATCAAAATCTACAACATTATTTTTTTGTAAAGTTTTCTCATAATCATAATAAATCTCTACAACTATTTTATCTATTTCACTTAAAAATAATCTTGTAATTTCTGCATCACTTAACATCTCATTCTTAATAAAACTAATTTTATTTCTAATATAGTAAGGAGATATTTCTTTTGGGTCATAGCCCTTATCTTTTAAAATTTTCTTAATAATACTTAAAACATCTTCTGTATCTAATATTGTAAAATTCTTACTTAATTTTAATCTTTCATAATTTTCTTTAATAATTCTTAAACCAAAAGAGTGAAAAGTTCCAATAAAAGCATAGTTATCACTAACTATTTTATTAATTCTTTCTTTCATTTCCTTGGCGGCTTTATTAGTAAAAGTTATTGCTAAAATATTATAACTACTTATGCCATTATCTATTAAATAAGCAATTCTTGTTGTTAAAACTTTAGTCTTCCCAGAACCTGCTCCTGCTACTACTAAGCAAGGTCCATCTATATGTTCTACTGCTTTTTTTTGCTCTTTATTTAATTCATTTAGGTAATCCATAATAACCTCCACTTTTAAAATTATATCATGGAATTTTTAAAAATAGCATTTATTTTTAAGGGAATCTCTAGTACTGGAAATATTTTAAAATTTGCGACTTAATATTTAAATAATTTTTTTTAAAACAAAAAGGGCTTAAAAGCCCCGAATTTATTCAGACATGCGACGTGTCTGAAGTGGCCGTGTTTTAATGTCTTTACCACCTGACTATAAGCGAAATATGTCAAACAACTTACGTTGTTCAACAATTAAAGTATACCACACCCAAAATATTTATTCAATAGTTTTGTCCGAATATATACACAAAACAATTTCTAATATATTTTAACATTTATAATTACCATGAAAGGAAAACTACCCATGGAACAAGTTAGAATAATCCGCGAAGAGCGCAAATTAAGACAACAAGATGTTGCCAATATTTTAGGAATTAAACGTTCTACTTATACATCTTATGAAATTGAAAGAGATACAATTCCTATAAAACACTTAAATAATCTTTGCAATTATTTTAATATCTCTATTGATTATGCTCTAGGACTTACAAAACTAAAGAATTATCCAAACGAAAAATTAAATATAGATAAGAAATTAGAAAAAGAGAGATTAAAAAGTTTACGTAAAGAAAATAATTTAACACAAGTTAAAATTGCCAAAATATTAAATACTTCAAGAAGTACATGGACTGGTTATGAGTATGGAAAATTTCAAATACCTACTCTTTTATTATACGAACTTGCAACAAAATATAATTATTCAATGGATTATATATTAGGAAAAGTAGATATAAATTATTTAAGGGAAAATAATAACACCAAATAATAGGATTTTACATAAAATACTATGAAGGTGAAAGGAAGATTTAACTTGAATAAAGGAATACTTACAGCCCGAGAACAAGAAATATTTGAATTACTAATTCTAAATAAAAGTACTAAAGAAATTGCTAGTTTTTTAGGAATAAGTGAAAAAACTGTAAGAAATCATATTTCCAATACAATGCAAAAATTAGAAGTTAAAAGTCGGGCTCAAGCCGTTATTGAATTATTAAAATTAGGTGAAATTGTTATTTAAAGCCATTTGGCTTTTTTTGTGTTAGAAATATATTTTTAAAATATAATTAACTAGGTGGTAAAATGTTAAAAAGATTAGCCTTAAAAAAGATAATTGTAGTATCTCTTTCTTTTGTAGTTTTATTATTAATCTATTTCTTCCCTAGTACTGATAATTATCAAATTAATACCACACTAACTTATACTAATCCATCTACTATGCCAATTTATTTATTAGATCAAAATAACTTAGTTTCTCGTTTTGAAGTAATTAAAACAAATACTGAAATTGATGATTTAATTAAAGAAGTAATTACTAATTTAACTATAGATAATAATGGTAGTCATATACCTAATAATTTTCAAAAATTAATTCCCAAAGATACCAAACTTATTAGTCATAGTTTAGATAATGGCTTATTAAAAATAAATTTTTCCAAAGAGTTATTAAATGTAAGTGTGGAAAACGAAGAAAAAATGTTAGAGGCAATAATTTATTCTCTTACAGAAATTAAAGAAATAGAAAAAATAATGATTTTTGTAGAAGGAGAAAATTTAAAAAATCTTCCACATAGTAAAAAACATTTACCTAATACATTAGATAGAAGTTATGGTATAAATAAAGTTTATGAATTAGAAAGTATGAAAGATATTACAAAAATAACTACTTATTATGTTAGTAAAATGGATAATTTTACATATTATACTCCTGTTACTACTATTACTAATAAAGAAAATGAAAAGGTAGAAATTATTATTGAAAAATTAAAGGTTGCTCCAACTTATCAAACTAATTTAGTTAGTTATTTAACTACTTCAGTAGAATTATTAAATTATGATATATTAGAAAATTCAGTTAGTCTAAGTTTTAATAATGAAATCCTTTCTTTAAATGATGATGCAATTATTGAAGAAGTAAAATACACTATTGCTCTATCTATAAGAGATACTTATAATATCAATGAAACAATATTTTATGTTGATAATCAAGTAATTGATGCTCTCTTTATATAATCCACCATTTTCGGTGGTTTTTTTAAAAA
Source organism: uncultured Bacilli bacterium (assembly GCA_944372545.1). Lineage (GTDB taxonomy): Bacteria > Bacillota_I > Bacilli_A > RF39 > UBA660 > SIG200. The sequence goes on from CALVZO010000010.1 coordinate 10,568, forward strand.
TTTTTGGTTGAAAAACATAAGCATTTGTTATATAATTGTTTTTGTCAAGTTGTCTCCGTAGCTCAGCTGGATAGAGCAATCGCCTTCTAAGCGATCGGTCAAGTGTTCGAATCACTTCGGAGACGCCATTTTATTTAAACTATAGAGTTCTTTTTTAGAAGAACTTTTTTTGTGTTTCTAAATAAATTATGTTAAAATAATATTAATAGTAAAGGTGGCTAGTTATGAAGAAGTTAAAGATTAAAAAAAATGTTAAAAAAATTAGTTTGATTATTATAGTAATTGCATTATTTTTAAGTATTGGCTTATATTCAGGAATTAAAATTTATAAGCAAAAACAATATGAAAAAACTTATGAATATAAATTAATTACTTTAGGTTATAGTGAAAGTGAGACCAAAACATTATTAGATAATTATCAAGAAAAAGAAATTGAATATATATTAACAAATGAAGTTAATAATAATTATTTAAATTTATTAAATGATAAGTATTTTATTTATGAATACTTTTATACTTATTTAGAAGAATTAGAGAAAAATCCGAATAATAGTATTAGAAATATAATAGAAAAAGTAAATACTCTAACTAATTATGAATACTACACTAATACAGTAAAGGCTGATATTAGCAAAAATGAATTAATGTTAGTTAATAAATATTATTATTTAGATAAAGATTATATTCCTGAAAATTTAGTAAGTATTCCTACTACTTATTCTTGGGGTGAATATGGTAGTAAACAAGTTGTTGATTTTGTATATGAGGCTTATCTTAATATGTGGAAATCGGCAAATAGCGAGGCTAATTTATATTTGATGGCTAATTCTACTTATAGAGATTATGACAAACAAGAAGATGTTTATAATGAATATAAAGATGCAAGAGGTGAAGATTATGCCGATTCTATTGCAGCAAGACCGGGATTTTCTGAACATCAAACAGGGTATACCCTAGATATATTTGAAAAAAGTGCTACTAATCAAGAAACTTTCCATGAAAGTGCTGCTTACGCTTGGCTTAAAGATAATGCCCATAGATTTGGTTTTATTTTAAGATATCCAAGTGATAAAGAAGATGTTACTGGTTATAGTTTTGAGTCATGGCATTTCCGTTATGTTGGAATAGATGTAGCCACTTATATTTATGAAAACAATATTACTTTTGATGAATATTATGCTTACTTTGTCAAGTAGGCTTTTTTATATAGTAGCAATTGTTAAATACCAAATAATTTGCTATAATTATATGTAGGTGAAATATGTGAATTACCCAAATAAAATAAAAAAAGAATATCATAAAGAAATAAATTACGCTAATAGAGGAATGGAATTAGAAAATATAATTAATGAAACCAATGAATATTTATTAGCAAATGATATTGCCTTAATTTATAAAAAGCCTACTCCTATTGGAGTTGTTAAAGTAGATTATGAAAATAACAAACAAGTAATTACAAAAGCATATTTTGCTACACAGTCAACATTAGATTACAATGGCTTATATAAAGGAAAATATATTGAATTTGATGCTAAAAATACCAATAGTAAAACATCTTTTCCTTTAAATAATGTTCATAGTCATCAAAATAAACATATTCAAAATGTTCTAAAACATGGAGGTATAGTATTTTTAATAATATGTATTAATCAAAATATATATTTATTAAATGGTGTTGATTATATATATTTCCTAGATAATTATGAAAGAAAAAGTATACCTTTAAGTTATATAGAAGAAAAAGGTTATAAATTAGAATACAATTATAGTAAAGGATTAAATTATCTTAAATATGTAGACCTTATAGGAGGATTTAATAATGAAGAAATTTAAATTAAAATTAAAGAAAAATGATGAAAAAATTAAGAATAATAAAGTAAAAAAAGTGAAGAAAGTGAGAAAACCAAAAGAAAAAAAAGTTATTTGGAAAAGTATTTTAAGTTTCTTACTATTTTGGGCAATTATATTAATTAGTTTATTTTTAGCATTTGCTTTATATATTGTTATTACATCACCAGATTTTGATGAATCAGCCCTTTATCAAAAAGAGCCAACTATTCTTTATGATGTTAATGGTGATGAAATGGCTAGAATTGGTACTAAAGATAGTACAATAGTAACTTTTGATGAGTTACCAGAAACTTTAGTTGATGCCCTAATTGCTACAGAAGACTCAAGATTTTTTCAACATAATGGTCTTGATTTAGTAAGATTTTTAAAAGCAAGTTTCTTACAACTTTTAGGATCTTCTGATGCAGGTGGTGCTTCTACTCTATCGATGCAAGTTGTTAAAAACACTTATACCCAAAGAGGAGCACAAGAAAGTTCAATTGAAAGTTTTATTCGTAAATTTAAAGATATTTATATGTCAGTATTCAAATTAGAGGCTAATTATACAAAAGAAGAAATTATTGAATTTTATTTAAATAGTCAATGGTTTGCTAATACAGGAAATATCAATGTATCTTCTGGTTTATGGGGAGTTGAAAGAGCAAGTGAGTGGTACTTTGGTAAATCTGTTAAAGATTTAAATTTAGCAGAGTCATCACTTATTGCTGGTATGTTCCAAAATACCGCTAGATATAATCCATATAAATATCCAGAAAGATGTCGTCAAAGACAAGAAACGGTTTTAAAATTATTAGTAAGACATGGTTATATTACGGAAAGTCAAATGGAAGAAGTATTAGCAATTCCAATTGAAAGCATGTTTGTATCTCATGATACAGAATTAAAAGCCGAAAGTAATCAAGCCTTCATCGATTATGTTTTAACAGAAGTTGCCAACGACTTAAATATTGACCCACATGCAACATCTTTAAAAATATATACAACATTTGATCCAGATATTCAAAGTGTATTAGAAAGTGTTGAAAATGGTGATGCTTTTGAATTTAAAGATGATGTAATTCAAGAAGGAATCGCTATAACTAGTACTGTAGATGGCTCTATAGTAGCATTATCTGGGGGAAGAAATTATCAAGCGAAAGGATTAAATAGAGCGACTGATATTGAAAGACAACCTGGATCTACTGCTAAACCTTTAGTAGAATATGCAATGTATATTGAGCATATTAGTCAAAGTACTTATGCAATGTTTTTAGATGAGCCAACTACTTATACAAACGGAACAAGCATTTCTAACTACGATAGAGCCTATGATGGTTTAATTACAATGCGTTATGCTTTAAAAGATTCTCGTAATATTCCTGCTCTTCTTGCATTTAAAGCCGTAAGTAATTTAGATATAAATATAATGAAGGATTTCTTAAAAAATATTGGTATTGATTATGGTCGTGATTTATATGAATCAGCATCAATTGGTGGATTTGATAAAGGTGTTTCACCATTAGAATTATCTGCAGCCTATGGTACTTTTGCAAGAGGTGGTTATTATATTGAGCCTTATGCTTATACGAAAGTAATAAATACTGAAACTGATGATGAATTAAATCATAGTTATACTAAAGTTCAAGTTATGGAAGAATCTACTGCTTACATGATTAATAACATTTTAATTGAAGCATATGGCGGTACCGGAGTAAGTGGTACTGATATTGCTGGTAAAACTGGAACAACTAACTTAGATAGTGATACTAAGAAGAAATATGGACTTCCAAGTGGAGCCGTTCAAGATGCTTGGATAGTTAGTTACTCTCCTAGTTACTCTATTGCCCAATGGGTTGGTTATGATAAATTTGATAGCAATTCCGGTGAAAATGGTTATTATATAAATAGTAATACTGGAGGTACTGCAAGAAGAAGAATTATGAATTATGTAGCAACAAGAGTTCATGAGAAAAATCAAAGATTTAAAGTACCTAAAACTATAACTACTGCCGAAATTGAACTTGAAACTTTCCCTGCTCAATTATGTAGTGAGTATACACCATCATCAATGTGTAAAACTGAATATTTTGTTAGAGGAACAGAACCTACAGATGTATCAACAAGATATAGCACTTTAGCAAACGCTACTAATGGAAGTTATTCATTTAATGGTAATACAATTAATCTAACTTGGGATAAAGTTCCTACTCCAGAAGCAATAGATACAACTTATTTAACTAATCATTTCAATGAATATTATGGTGATTATGCAACTAAATATTATGAAAATCGTATTGCTTATAATAATTCAACGTTTGGTACTTTAGGATATGAAATATATTTAAGAAACTCAAATGGTACAGATCAATATTTAGGTTATACAAGTAGTAATACATTTAGTTATTCTGGTATATTAGGTACTAATTATACATTTGTTATAAAAACTGCTTATTCTATATTTAAAAGTAATATGAGTTCTGGATTAACTATTAATGTTCAAACTAATATTGATAGTAATGTTGATGATATTATCAATGGAAATAATGGTAACAATAATACTGATACAGACACAAATACTGATAATAATACCACTAACAATAATACTTCAACAAATTAAATATAAAAAAGAAGGTGTTAGAAATAATTAATTTTCTATTCACCTTCTTTTTTTTCGGTTTTCAAAATGTCCGCTTGTTATAAGTTAATACATATAGTATAATTTTTATTAGGAATACTATAACAGTTGAGTGCTTGCCACCTTTCAAAAGAAAGGTGGCTGATAGTATCAATAAGAAAGATTTTTTAATCTTATCACTTATTTTAATTATCCTTTTACTAATAGCCTTACTTTTTACTTTAGTAAAATAGTAACTATGTAATAGAAAAGCACTCAATCTAGCAAGATTAAGTGCTAACCATAAAATGTGGTAAGTACTCAACATTAGAGTGTTAAGTATTCCCTTTTTTATTTTACACCAATGTTTCTTGACATATTCATAATTTCATACGTTTAAGTTCTTGTCTATTAAACTTTTATAAATTTATCTTTGCCTACACCACATACTGGACATTTCCAATTATCTGGTAAATCACTAAATTTAACTTCTTCTACTTCATCATCATAAATATAACCACATATAATACATTTATATCTACTATGTCCTTCTTTATTATATTCATTTACATAAGTTGGAGCATTTTTAGGAGACTTCCCTTTTAAATTATCTTGATAATATTTATAAGTCATTGGGATTTTATCACTAACTTTTTTCATATCTACTACCCTTATTATAAATATATCGTGAGTATCTACATTAATTATATTTACAACATCACCAATAATATAACTGCATATATTATCATTAACTATTTTTAAATCATTAATAATCTCATAATTTATATCTATAAATTTATTTATATCTTTAGAAGATTTATAACCAAATTGAGATATTGTTTTTATATCTGTATCTGTAGATAAAATAGATATTGCTAATCTTTTACTTTCTTTTATTATTTTATTTGTATAATTATCTTTATTAATACTTATAGCAATAGTAGGATTTACTGAAGTAATTTGAGTAACTGTATTAACTACACAACCAGCATCTTCATTATTAAAACTACTACTTACTATAAACATACCATAAGATAAATCTCTTAGAGCATCAATATTCATATTAATTAATTGAACTTAAGTTGATTATTTTTTCAACTTCTTCTCTAACATTTTCAAAAGTAAAAGGTTTCGCTAAAACATCAACAATATCATAATTAAATGCTCTATCTATTCTTTCTTTTTGAATATCTCCAGTAATAATACATACAGGAATTCTCTTAAATAAATTATTTTCTTTAAAATAATCTAAAACAGCAAAACCATCTACTTCAGGCATATTTAAATCTAATAAAACTCCAATTATAGAATCATCAACATTATTTTTAACAATATCAATTGCTTCTTTACCATTGTACGCTACTACTACTTCATAACTATCACGAAATGCTCTTTCAACAATATTACTTATTATTCTTGAATCATCGGCCACTAAAATTTTCTTCATAATATCCTCCTAACCTAAATATTTATTTGTTATTTCTGTATATTTGTTTACTTCTTTTATTAATTTATCGTATTTTTTTTCTACTTCATCAACATTGTTTGCCTTACTTGCAAGTTCATGTTCATAGGCTATATCAGCAAGACTAGTAAAACCTAAATATTTAGAATCACTTTTTAAAGCATGAACTAATATGGCATAATCTTCCATATTTTGATCATTTTTATATTTTTCAATATTAGGTATTCTTGTTTTATTTTCTTCTAAGAATGCCTCTAAAGTTTCATCGTAAAACTCTAAATCACCAAGTAATTCTAATGCTTTATCTAAATCTACACCATTGTCTGTTAAAATACTTATATCTCTCATTTAACCACTCCTTATTATAACTAGATTATATCATATTATTTAGAATTTAAGAACTTTTTTAAGACTCTTTCTAATTCTTTTTTATCTATTGGTTTAGATATATAATCATTAAATCCTATTTTCAAATAATTTTCTTTCATACCAGTTATGGCATTGGCAGTAAGCGCTACGACTGGTATATCAAATCCGGGAGTTTTCTTTAACTTTTTAAAAGTTTCTACTCCACTTAACTTCGGCATCATATCGTCCATTAAAATTAAATCATAAGTATTACCTTCTTCAATTTTTTTAAGACAGTCAAAGCCACTTGAAACTTCTTCCGTTTTCACTTTATATGTTGATAATAATCTCGCTGCCACTTTTAAGTTAATAAGATTATCATCAACAATTAAAACTTTTTTATTTTTAATATTTATTTTCTTAACTACTTCTACTTTAGCAGGCACTACTTTAGTCTTATTAACTATTTTTTGGTCTATTGCCACAGTAAAATTAGACCCCTTACCATAAGTTGAATCTACTACTATTTTGCCGTTCATTAACTCTACTAATTTTTTGGTAATTGCAAGACCTAATCCAGTACCTTCAATAGTCATATTCTTTTCAATATCAAATCTTTCAAATTTAGTAAATAATTTATTAATATTTTCTTTTTTAATGCCAATACCACTATCTTTAACACTTATAATTAAACGACATATATCATCTTTTTTTACTACACTAACATTTAAAGAAATATAACCTTTTTTTGTATACTTAACGGCATTAGTAAGTAAATTAACTGCAATTTGTTTTAATCTTACATAATCACCATTTAAATAATCAGGTAAATCTTCGGCAATATTTACCCTAAATTCTAAAGACTTTTCCCCAATTCTAGCCTTAGTTAATTTAACTAAATCGGCAAAAACTTTTTCTGGTTCGTACAATACATCAATAATTTCTAATTTATTTGCTTCAATTTTAGATATATCTAAGATACCATTAACTATCTCTAATAGATTTTGACTAGCATTCATTATATCTCTTGCTTCTTCTTTAATTACTTTGATATCTTCTTCTTCTAAAATAAGTTGACTAAAACCATCAATTGCATTAAGTGGAGTTCTTATTTCATGAGACATGCTTGATAGAAAATCAGTTTTTGCTTTATTGGCTTTTTCTGCTTGTTCTTTAGCAATATTTAGTTCTTTAATTAATTTTAAATCTGGATTTTCTATTGTAAAATACATTATCATTGTAATAAATGAAATCATCGGAGTCATTAATCGAATACTTGGATCAATTCCTTGAATAATAGCCATAATTGTTCCAAGAACAAAAACACTTATTATTGGTATACATTTTTTTGTTTTAAATACTTTATAATTTATAATTAAAGAAATAAACCAATATAAAATATGGAAAGCCGATACGATATATGTAAATATTACATTTGGACCAGAAGTAAATACTGCACCATTTTCATTATGATATTCCATTGGCAAAATCATAATAATAAAAGAAATAATTAAATACAAAGGAAAAAATATTTTAAATGATTTTTGATAAACTTTTTTTTCATTAGTACTTGAAGATATTATCAAAACATACTGAGTCATTAAAAATACCCAAGAAAGAATATAACACAAATAAACTCTAGGAATTAAAAATGTTAAAAAATTCATTTCAGGATAAGATTTTACTAAAAAATAAGTGGGAACTCCTATAATACACCCAAATATACTAACAAGTAATAAGCCTTTATAAATTTTATTTTCCATAGAGGCAATTCTCGGTTTATAAAAATAAACTGCTGCAACTAATAAAGAAAATATTAAGGCAGAAAAATTAAATGATATTCCTATATTCATAACTTCCTACTCTCTATAATCATTATATCAAAAAAAAAGAAGAAGCAAAATATTATTTGCTACTCTTCATGCTTTTTTTTCTTATCTTTTGCATTTCTTCTTTAAAGAAAGTATAATCAACAATAATAGTTTCGACATCTTCAAATGGTATCTTTTCCAAAGCCTTATAATCTACTTTAGCCATTAACGTATAAGGTAAATCATCAATAAATGTATACGCTAAAGCCCTATTTCTTTCAGAAAGATTATCTAAGGCTATACTATCTAATTCCATAACTAATGCTTCACTTGGAATAACACCATCTTTTAAAACAATAAAGGCAGTTGGAATAGTTCCTGATGAACCATCTTTTTTAGCAAGTCCTACAACACAAGCATTTTTTACATCTTTATGTAACATTATAGCATCTTCAATAGGATTAGCATGAACTGTATGGCCATCTGGACGCATCATTACTCTTTTTGTTCTTCCCATAAAGTAAAATCTACCTTTTTCATCGACTTTAAACAAGTCACCCATTTTATAATATTTTAATCCATCTTTATATACAGTAATTGCGTTTGTGGCTTCTTCATCATCTAAATATCTATCCATCATTGCTGGATCATGAATACATAATTCTCCTTCATTACCATCGGGAATTATTTCACCCGTTTCTGGATCTAAAAATAAGTAATCACAACCTGGAAATAATACTCCAGTTGTTTTTGAATCATAATAATCTGGATTTTTTACTGTTGTAATTACTGGACCTGCAGTTTCCGAACTACCATAACCGATAATTAACTTTCCTGGACTTTTTTCTCTTTCTAGCAACGCATTACACTCTTCTACTAATTCAGGAGCAATTTTATCTCCCCCAGTTACAGGATTTAATAAAAAATCTAAATCATTTAAATTATATTTTTTCTTATTTTGTTCAAATTCTTTAACAAAATCTTCCCAGTATTTAGGGACTCCTATACTTGAGTGGGCTTTATATTTACAAACTAATTCAGCATATTCACTTGGAGTAAATTTTGGTATTAATATTAAATTTTCGCCATTGGCTAAATTAGTATGCATTCCCGCAAATGAGCCATATGCTGAGAAAAAAGGAATTGCCGCTAAAAAGATATTACCAGCATATAAATCAGGTACTCCATAACTTACTTGATTAACTTTTATATTATAAGCATCATGAGTTAAAACTGCGCCCTTAGGTGTTCCTGTTGTTCCACTTGTAAAAACAATTGATGCGTCCATATTTTCTTCATAAACTGATGCACTTGGAGTAGAGTTTGAGCCACTCATAAAATCTGTATTTAAAATAACACGATTATCTTTATTTCGTAAATTAAGTACAATATCTTTCATCATATATAAACTTTTTCCAACTAAACTTTTTAAATTGGCAAAATTTTTTAAATTTATTGAATCTGTTGGATTTACGATAACTATTTGTTCTGTTTGTAAACGATTAAGAATTGGAACTATTTTGGGAATATAAGCATCTAATACTGTTACTACAAATTTAGATTTACACATATTAATAGATGTTAATATACCTTCTGGATTAAATCTTGGATCAATTAAATTTACAGTTGCCCCCATTTGCCATGCCGCATATTTATAATAAACTGTTTCTGGTAAATTAGGCATTACTAAAGAAAAATTATCTCCTTTTTTTAATCCATAACTTTTCAATTTATTAACATATTTATAAATATTTTGTTTTAATTCACCATACGTAATAGTCGCACCAAAAATCGTTAAAGCGACTTGGTCACTTAGATTTTCAGTTCTTTTATCCATAAAATCAAATGCATTAACATGGGCTTTTTCATGTATTTTTTTATCTGCTTCTTCGCCATAATATTTAACTTTCATATATTCCTCCTGATACAACACCTTTATCTTAAGGTATTTTTTTTATCTTGTCAATTAATTTTGTCAACTTTTGTAAATGAAATTTTCACCATTTAAAAACCACTTTACTATAATTAGTATAATGGCTTAATTTTCATAATCTTCTAAGGCTTTTAAAATCCCCCTATAAGGAAGAAGAGCACAATTTTTTCTATTACTTTGTTTATAAATATCTTGAAATGCTATTCCTTCATTTAATAAATCTTCATCATATTCTAATTCATCACACATATTATAAAAATTTTGAATATATCTCTTAGCATCTTCTATACTTTTACCAATTAAATTTTTTATCATGATAGAAGTAGAAGATGTCGAAATTGCACAGGCTTCCCCATTAAATTTTATATCTTTAATAATATTATCTTCAATTTTAATATATAAATCAATATTATCAATACAATTAGGATTTCTTGTATTTACTAATTTATAATCTTCACTCTTAACTTCTTCTTTATTATAAGGGTTTTGAAAATTTTCTAAAATTATTTCTCTTTTTAATTCGTCCATTATAACATCTCTTTCATAATCTTATCTTTATTTTTTAATAACTCTACTAAACTATCTATTTCACTTTCTGTATTATAGAAATAGAGACTAACTCGAAGAGAATTAGCAATACCAAAAACATCTTTAGTTAGTTTTGCACAATGATTACCTGCCCTCACACAAACATTATATTTATTTAAGTAGTAAGAAACATCTTCTGAAAAAATTCCTTCTACATTAAATGCAACTATACCACTATCACTTTCTAAATTTAATATATCTATATGAGGTATTGTTAATAATTTTTCAATTAAATAATTTCTTAATTCTTTTTCTCTTTTTTCGATATTGTCCATACCCACTTTTTGTAAATATTTAATTGCTTCACTAAAGCCAATTACTCCCGCAATATTAGGAGTACCTGCTTCTAAACGCGTTGGTATTTCTTTTAATATCATTTTCTCAGTACTATCAAAAGATTCATTCATTCCTCCCCCTAGATTAATTGGTTCAATATTATTCATTAATTCATATTTAGCATATAATATACCTACTCCAGTAGGACCTAACATTTTATGGGCAGAAAAGAATAAAAAATCAATATCTAAATCAGTTACATCTATGCTCATATGGGGAACACTTTGGGCTCCATCAACTACCACAAAAATATTATTTTCATGAGCAAATTTTATTATTTCTTTAATTGGTCTTACATCACCAACAACATTAGTGATATGAGCAATACTTATTACTTTCGTATTTGGTGTAACAACGCTTTTTAAATTATCTAAAGTGACAAAAGAATTTTCATCTAAGGGAATATATTTAATAATAGCCCCTGTATTACCAGCAACTCTAAACCAAGGCATTATATTAGAAGCATGTTCTGTCTTAGTAAGAATTATTTCATCTCCTCTTTCTAGTAAATTAGCAAAAAAACCATTAACAATTAAATTAATACTATCAGTGGCTCCACTTGTAAAAACTATTTCTTCTTTTCTTTTTGCATTAATAAAATCTCTTACTAATTCTCTAGTATTTTCATATTCTAAATCAACTTTAAATGATATATCATAATCCCCTCTATGGGCATTAGCGCTATAATTTTCATAATAATCTACCATTTTATCAATAACACATTGAGGTTTTAGACTAGTTGCCCCATTATCTAAATAAATTATATCTTGTTTTAACATCGGAAAATCTTCTCTATACACTTAAATCACCTCCCAAAATCTCTCTAAATTCTTCACTTAAATTACTTTTTATAAATGCATTTAATAATATCTTTTTCGCATTATTTTTAGTTATTCCTTTACTTCTTAAATAATTTATTTCCATCTTATTTAAATAGCCAATAGTAGTTAAATGATTAGCACTAACTTCATTAGTATGACATATTATATTTGGTTCAATTTGAACTAATCCACCATTATTTATACCCCTGATTTCTTCTTTAGCATCATTTCCTAAAGTATTATCTTTGATAAAAATATTTCCTTTAATTATACTTTTCTTATTATTTGCTAAACATCTTACTGAGATATTCGAATTATTATTATTTCCTAATATGTTATTATTGATTATTAATTCATTATCTAATTTATTTATTAAAGTTTCATTATAACTTAATTTCGTATTATTAAATTGATTTATGTCTACTACTAAATTATTATTTAAATTTAATTTATATAAATTTAATATACTTTTATCTTTTAAATTAATTGTTAAGTTACTTATTTTACTATTATTTATATAAATTATAACATTACCTTTTATATTTATTGTAGCATTATTTGTAAACTCTAATAAGTAAGTTCCACTTTCTAAATCAATAATATCACTTACTAATATTTTATTCATATAACCCCTACTCACTTATAATATTTGTCTTAATATTATTATTAAAACCTTTCTCTAAAGTTTCTATTGCAAGGCTTTTATCACCATCAATTATTTTACCTTCATTATCTATAACATGAGTATAAAATTCTTTAAAATTATTTATTAAATTATTAGAGTGAGTAATTAATAATAATGATGCCTTATATTCTTTTAAATATTCACTTATATTTTTAGCCACTAATTTTATCGCATCAACATCTAATCCCGAATCAATTTCATCTAAGATAATTAAAGATGGTTTTAAAATCCACATATGCATTAGTTCAATTTTCTTTTTCTCACCACCAGAACAATTGACATTGATATCACGATGGATAAAACTTTTATCTAACTCTAATCTTTTACAAACACTTTCTAATTCTTTATTAAAAGAAAATATATTAATTGGATTATTAGTTTTTTCACTAACTGCCATTCTTAGCATTTCGGCATTAGTTACTCCTTCAATTTCAATTGGACTTTGATTAATTAAATAAATTCCTAATCTACTTCTCTCATCAATACTTAAATTAGTTATATCTTCATTATTAAAATATATCTTACCTTCTACTTGATAATCTCCCATACCACATATTACTTTTGCAAGACTACTTTTACCAATACCATTTTTCCCCATTAAAACATGTATTTCTTCTTCATTGATATTTAAATTTAAATTATCTATAATTTTTTTATCTTTAATACTTATACTTAAGTTATTAATTTTTAACATAAAACCACCTACTACATGATTATAACATAATTTTAGGAATTGAAAAAACAAAACGATGATTTATGTCATCATCGCTTATTATAACTATTAAATTATCTATTAATATTTTGTTGTTGATTTTGAAATTGACTTACATATTCAATATAATCAGGATTTTGAGATAAAGTTGCACACATATTAACATAAAATATCAATTGTTCTTTTGACAATTTACCTTCTTCAAAATCTTTATCTAGATTATCCAATTTAGAATCCAAACCATTTTCTAAACCATCAAGATATGGATCATGAGAAACAAATAAACCATATGAAATTTCATTCATAATTCTTTTATAATTAGGATTTTGAGTTTTAATTTCATGAAATAATTTATTACCTTCTCCAACTCTTTGTTCGGCTATTCCACCAGGCTGTATTTGTTCTGGCGTATAAGCTTGTTCATAACACATCGTAGCTTTATTTAATTCACTAACTACAGATAATCCACTTTCATAATCAGCACGATAATCAGACAATAAACTTGCTGTGAATTGCAATGAACTAATTTCATTGGCTGCTCTTTCGTTATTTATATCCGAAGAAAAATTATTTAAGTTTTCCTTCAAATTAGCAATTGTTGTTTCATAAAGTTTTTTTTGAT
>CALVZO010000011.1 GCA_944372545.1 uncultured Bacilli bacterium
TTAGTAATATTACCTGTATAATAATACACTGGATATGTATCACTTGCTGTTTCACTTAATAATTGAGCCCCATTATTATTTGTATAATCTTTTTTTACTTGTTGATAGATACTTGTGCCGATATCAAAATATAGATAACAAAATACTGTCTTATTACTTGTAACAGTAATACCATTAGTACCACTACTAATTAAATTACTAACTACGTTATCATTACTATCTACACAAGTTGATTTATCTAAATTAAGAATATAACCATCTGGAAAATATTCAGAAGATGTATATTCTATATATTCTCCCGTATCATTTTCTATATACATAGAAAACTTTTCTTTTTCTACTTTATTTTCTTCTTTAATATCAATTAAATCTTTATTCTGGTATGAATTATATGCCAAAAAGATAGAACAAAATTCTACCACCAATAAAATAGGTACAATTACCCCAAAAATTTTTCTCTTCATAATAACTTAACCCTTCTTGATAATAATTATCGGTATATCAAACTATTATCAATATAATAATAAAATAATTATGAGTGTTTGTCAAACCGAAATAAATGGTTGACAAAAAAATATGGCAAATAAAAAAACCTTATCAATGATAGGTTTAATTAATTTTCTTCTTGAACTTCTAAAACATTTTCATTTTTATAGTTTCCACATTTAGTACATGCTCTATGTGGTCTAATTGAAGCCCCACATTTTTTACAAGTTGTAATTGCTCCAACTTCTTTTTTTAAATGTGTTCTTCTCATTCTCTTTTTAGTTTTACTTGTTCTTCTAAAAGGAACTGCCATACCTAATCATCGCCTTTCAATAAATCTTCTAATTTTTCTAATCTTGGATCTTTATCCAACTTTTTTTCTCCTTTAAGTAATTCCCAACCATTTCCCTTAATATTCGCATCTTTAACTAAAGTATAACTAATGGGAACTTCCAATACAATATTTTGCCATAAAATCTCTTTTAAATCAAGTGTATTTTTATCTAAGAAGTAAGAATTAACATAAATTTCCTCTAAATCTTCTATATTTTCTTCAATATCTATCTTAAAATCATAAGGAATATCTTCTAAAGTAATAGAATCACTTATATACATAGTTCCCGTAAATATACATTTTAATATAGTATTACCTAAACTATCTAAATAAATATTACCTAATACTTTAGCATTAACTAAATCATGAATTCTTTTATCTATTTTATCATCTATAATAACTTTTTCATTTATTTCTATTTTATTATGATTATTTAATAAATTTAAATTATAAATCATTAATACCACCACCTAAATTATAGCATTGAATCTAGTAAAAATAAATGTTAAGATATTTTTAGGTGTTAAATATGTATAAATTAAAATATTATTCTTTAGAAAATAGTGAGAAAGAAAAATTAAAACAAGATTTCTATCAAACAGAATATGGAAAAAATATAAAAATGAGATTAGATAGATTATTTGTAATAGGAATACTTGGAATTATATTTAGTATTATATTATTAATAATAAATAAGAATATTTGGGATTTAGTAACTTCAATTACTCTTTTTCTTGCTTCTATATTTTTTATTATAGCATCTTTTAAAGTAAGAATTAAAAAACTAAATGATTATTTAATTAAAAATAGGAAAAAAAATAATAAATAAAAATATTAATAATAATTATTAGTATGAATAATTTTAAAAGGAAATTAGAATTACTAAATAAAGAAGATTTAATTTGGCTTATATATTACTTTATTGTAACTTTTGCTGTTATTGCTAATAATTTAAGAAAAAAATATTATTATACGTATGATTTAAAAAGTCTTAATTTATCTAAAGGTATAGTTACTACTATTCTAATAGTAGCGTTATTTATCTATTTATATTTTGTTATAACTACTATTGATAATATAAAATTAATTAAAGAAAATATTAGTAATGATAATATAAGAGTTGAAATGGAAAGATTAGTGTCTGCTACTCTCTTTTTAGCAGGAGGTATCATTGCTATACTTGCTAATATTGATGCTAATACTAGTAATATAGATATTGGTTTCTTTTAAGAAAAATTATGATAAACTTGATTATTTTCTATAGTATAACCTTTTAAATTAGCAAGTTCACTAACACTCATTACTTGATAACCTTTACTATATAGTATTGGTAATAATTCTTCAATAGCATCTATTGTACTAGTATATGAGTCATGAAATAAAATAATATCACCATCTTTAATATTGTCTATAACATAATTTACTATATAATCACTATAACGATGTTTCCAGTCTTCTGTATCTAAACTCCATAAAATAAAAGAAGTATTAATTAAATTTAATTGACTATCTTTATATGAACCATAAGGTGGTCTTAATAATTTTAAATTAGTATGAAATATACTTTGATATAAATTATTCATTTTTAAATAATCTTCTTCTAATTCTTCCTTACTTAATTTCTTATAATTTTGATGTTTATAAGAGTGACTCCCTATTTCATTACCATAACTTTTAATACTATATAATATATCTTTATTATTTATGGCTTTTTCTCCTACAATAAAAAAGGTAGCATGACTTAAATTATCTTTTAAAATCTGTAATAATCTAGTAGTTTTTAAATTATTAGGACTATCATCAAACGTAAATGCTACTGCCCTCTTTGCATTAGTGTAATTATAACCGGATTCATTTTCATAGGTACTATCTAGTAAAAATGTAAAATTTAAATAATCTTTTATTTCATTATAATTGACTTTTAAATATAATACTTCATTAATAGAGGGAGTTATATCATAATTATTAAAATATATTACTAATTCATTATCTCTTAAAAGATAAGAATTATCTGTATTATTTATTAAGACATCACTTATAAATTTAGGATATTTTAAATATAGTAATTCTTCTATTTTTTTATTATAATCATCTATTTTATCTTCCTTTATTAAATCAGTAATACTTAATAATTTGCTACTCTTATAATCATATATTTCACTAATATAATTATCTAAATTATCTTTATATAAAAAACTTACAACACTACTACCAATAATATTTTTTTCTACTAAAATATAGTTATTATCAAATTCATAATAACAATATTCGCTATTACTTAAAGTACTTAATTTAGTAAAACTAACACCATTTAAGATAATTAAAATAACTATTAATAATTTTAAATAAAACACTTTATTCATATTTTTATTATGGGCAGGTTTTTTATTTTCATTTACAAAATATAAGAATTTTTTTATAATTTAATAAAGAGGTAGTTATGAGAAGAGATAAGATTAATTATTATTTAGATATGGCCGAAGCAACATTAGAAAGAGGAACTTGTATAAGAAGAAATTTTGGGGCAATTATTGTCAAAAATGATGAAATAATATCGACTGGTTATGTTGGGGCTCCTAGAGGAAGAAAAAATTGTTGTGATTTAAAATATTGTACAAGAGAAAAATTACAAATTCCAAGAGGAGAAAGATATGAACTTTGTAGAAGTGTTCATGCAGAACAAAATGCCATAATTTCAGCACCAAGAAAAGATATGATAGCATCTACTCTTTATTTAGTTGGAAAAGATTATCAAACTAAAGATTATGTCAAAAATGCTATGCCTTGTGCATTATGTAAAAGAATGATTATTAATGCTGGGATTAAAGAAGTTATTATTAGAAATGATAAAAATAATTATACTATTATTGATACAGAAGAATTTATTAAAAATGATGAATCACTAGAAGGAGTTATGGGTTATTAGATTTATGAGTAATATCATAATTACTTGGACCTTTAATACAGAACCCATCTAAATCAAATCTGGAACTATGACATGGACAGTCCCAAGTTTTTTCTATTTCATTAAATATTAAATTGCATTTTAAATGCGGACATTTATTATAAACTATATGTTTTTTATTATTATCATCATAATATATACCAACATCTTTACCTTTAATTTTAGTAAATAATACTCTTCCTTTTAAGTAATTCTTATTTTTAATAATTTTATTTTCAATATATGGTTTAGCACTAGATATAACATCAGTTAAAATACTCATTAGGGGTGTACTTCTATTGGGATTAAAAATATCACTATAAATATTTTTATTATTTAAAATTAAATCACTAATTATTTTACCAGCAATAGTACCATTAGTAATACCCCATGTATTATAGCCTGTTCCAATAAATAAATTATTTTTTACTTTGCCTATATAAGGAAGATAATCATTAGTAATGATATCACAATTACTCCACATATAATTAGGTATTATGTTCTTTTTTAATAAGAGATTAGATAAATTATTAAAATTTTTTCTATTATTATATTTATTCATTAATTTATGAGTTCCATTTAGATAAATAAAGTAATTATTATTATTTGTATTATGAAAACGAAAAGATATACTTCCTTTATTTGGAGTTATTCCGGAAGTGTAGTTATTATTATTATTATTATTATTATTATTAACAAGTGATGCACTTAAATAAGATTTTTCTATATAACCTTTTAAAGGGAAAAATAAGGGAATTAAGAAAAATGGATAATGAGTAGCAATAACTACATATTTAGATTTTATTTTGTAGTTTTTTGTAGAAGTTAGATAAAAATTATCTTTTTCTTCAATATTTCTAATCAAAGTGTTTTCATATATCGTTACGTTTTTTTCACTTATTATTTTCGCAAGACTTAAAAGATATTTAACTGGGTGAAAATAATAAGTATCATTTACACTGATATTATATACAGGACTCTTCTCTTCTTCTACTTTAATACCCATTTTAGTAAGAAGTTCTTTTTCTTTTTGAATTAGTTTTTTTTCTTTTAGGCTGGTAGCAAAAAGAATTGACTTTTGTTTTTGATAATCACAATTAATATTTTCTTTATTTATAATCCCATCAATTAATCTAATCGCCTCTTTTTGACTATTTAAATACATTTTTGCCTTTTCTAAATTATATAAATTTTTTATTTTTGAATAAATATTTCCTTGTAAATAAGTAATCTTTCCTGTATTTTTCGCACTTGTACTATTTGTAATAATACTTCTATCTACTAAAACTATTTTTAAATCTTTATCACATAAATGATAAGCCGTACTTATTCCAGTTATGCCTCCTCCAATTATTAAGACATCACAAGAAATGTTTTCATTTAACTTACTGTAACTATCTTCTCTTTTGATATCACTCCAAATACTTTTGTACTCCATAATTATCACCACTAATAGTATGGAGGTAATTATAAAAATTTAAACCAAAATTGGTTGCAGTTTGAAAATAATTATAGTATAATTAAAAAGCGATGGACCTCTAGCTCAGTTGGTTAGAGCATCCGGCTCATAACCGGGCGGTCGTAGGTTCGAGTCCTACGAGGTCCACCATTTTTAATGCGAGTATGGCGGAATTGGCAGACGCGCTAGACTTAGGATCTAGTGGATTAATCCGTGGGGGTTCAAGTCCCTTTACTCGCACCATATTGATATTTATTCGAACTAGAAATAGTTCATTTTTTATGGATGAAAAGTGGGCTGTAAAGATTGATATCAAATACCCAAAATACATTTAAAGTAACTTTATATAATGTTAATTATGTAGATAAAAATAATATAAAAATACTACCTGCCAATTTAACTCAAGAAGAACAAATCATTGAATTCTTGAAGAAAAATAACAAAATAAATAGGAAGGATTGTAGAATCTTTATTAGAAGTATCAAAAACTAGAGCAAATGATATTTTAAATAAAATGATTAATAATAATATTTTAATTCAAAATGGTTCTGGCAAGAGTACATATTATGTATTAAAATAGGATATCAGTAAACCTACATAATGTTGATACTGAACTAAAAAAAAATAGAGAAAAATTAAAATACTAACCGAAAACAATGAGGCGTTATCTCTTAAAGTAGATACTTTATCAAAGAATATTGAAAATAAAAATAAATAGATTAAAGAGTCAAAAAAAGTTATTCCTTGAAGTCAGAATAACTTTTTTATTTTTTATTACTAAATTTTTTTATTTTAATATTCTTAAGGAATTCAAAATAGTCAATAACGTTACACCAGTATCAGCAAAAACTGCTGCCCACATTGAGGCATAACCTAAAGTTCCTAAAAGTAAAATTATTATTTTTACTAAAATAGCAAATAATAAATTCATAGTAATAATATCACTAGTTTTTTTAGCAATTTTTCTAACCTTTAAAATACCTTCCAAATTATCGTTCATAATTACTATATCACTATACTCTATTGCACTATTACTACCAATTTGCCCCATAGAAATACCAACATCTGCTTTAACTAAAGAAGGTGTATCATTAATGCCATCACCAACAAATATAATTTTGCCTTCATTTTGATATTTATCTAACTCTTCATATTTTTGATGTGGTAATAATCCTGCTTGATACTCATCTATTTTTATTTTTTCTTGAATCATTTTAGCATAATATTCATTATCACCAGTAAGCATAACTACTTGCATATTTTGTTTATGTAACTCATCTATTACAAATTTTGCATTTTCTTTAATCATATCATTAAATATAATACTTGCTACTATTTTATCATTTATACTTAAAAATATGTTACCTGTTTTTGTTGTCTTAACTAAAGTTTTATTACCAACTTTAATATTTTTATTTCCTATTTTATAAGTTATACCTAACCCAGCAACTTCGGTAAAATCTTTCACTTTATTTAAATCTAATTTACCTGAATATTCATTTAAGATAACTTTAGCAATTGGGTGATTAGAAAAACTTTCCCCAAGAGCAATTATTTCTAAAATATCTTTTTCCCTATAATTTTCAGCAAATATATTTATTTTTTCAATTTTAAATGAGCCTTTTGTTAGTGTCCCTGTTTTATCAAAAATAATTGTTTTACATTTTAATAAAATATCTAAAAAATTACTTCCTTTTACTAACACTTTTTCACTAGAACATTTACCTATACAAGCAAAATAACTAAGAGGTACAGATATAGCAATTGCACATGGACAAGATATAACTAAAAATGTTAAGGCTCTATAAATTGAATCGTTATAAGTTATATTACTAATAAGAGGTAAAAAGGTAGCAATAATTATAGAAATACCTAAAACAATTGGTGTGTAATATTTAGCAATAACACTTACTCTTGTTTCTGTTTCTGATTTATTATTAGTAGCGTTCATAGATAATTCAAATATTTTATAAGCCATACTTTCTTTATAAGGAGATGTAACTTTTATATTAATTACATCACCCATATTAATTGAGCCAGATAATACTTTACTATTTTTTGCTACTTTAAGTGGTATTTGTTCTCCAGTTAAACTAGATGTATCTAATTCTGTATTACCTTTTATAACTACTCCATCAACAGGAACTAACTCTCCCTTTTTAACTATTATAACGTCCCCACTTTTTAAAGTACTAACATCGACTTTTTTAATATTTTTTCCCTCTAATAAATTGGCAGAATTAATTTTTAAATCTAATAATCCTTTAATTTCTCCCCTACTTTTATTAAGAGCCATATTTTCAAGTAATTTACCTATATCATATAATAAGACAACCATAATACCTTCTAAATGATTATCTAATAAATATGCTCCAATTGCAGAAATACTAATTAATAAATTTTCATCAATTCGTTTTGTTTTAAAAAATATTTTTATGGCTTTAGTTACTGGTTTATACAAAAGAATAGCATAAACTATAATTATAAAAATATTTTTTATAATAGAGTTATTTATAAATACTAAAATTAATAAAAGAACAAGAGATATAATTAATAAATATAAATCATAATTAATTTTTATTTCTTTTTTATCTTCTACTTTTACATTAACTTCCGGCTCAATATTTTTAATAATTTTACTTATTTCATTATAGGGATTATCTAAATTACTTTTAAATGCTAATGTTAGTAAATTAAAATTAAGAGAAACATCAGTAAAACGATTATCTTTATCTAATGTATCTTCAATTTTTTTTGCACAATTAGGACAAGATAAATTTTCTAAATAATATTTATAATTCTTCAACATGTTCACGACCTATCTCAAAAAGTTTTATAACATGTTCATCTTTCAGGCTATAAAAAACTACTTTACCATCTTTTCTTGATTTAACTAAGGAAGCCTGTTTTAAAATTCTTAACTGGTGGGAAATTGCAGACTGAGTACTTCCTGTTATATAGGCTAAATCTAAAACACAAAGTTCACTTAATTTTAAAGCATATATTATTTTCATTCTTGTACTATCACCAAATATTTTAAATACTTCAGCAATATCAAATAATATATCATCATCTAACATTTTGGCTTTTACTTTTTTTGCTAATTTATTGTGTAATCCACAAAGACACTCTTCTGTCATTTTTTATTCTCCTTACATATGAATATGTGTTCATATTTGAATTATATTCTTTCTAAATATAATTGTCAACATCTACTTAATTTTTTTAGAGGATACATCTATTTGCAAAAAGATAATAGATATCTTTCTAAGATTAATGAAATAAAAAAGCAAGATAACTTTTAATGTTTATCTTGCAACATATTTAATAAATCAATTTTGAACATATCTTTGGAAGCATTTTTCTTGGAAATCATTATTCCTTTATAAGCAGTTAACTCTGACATATGTCCTTCAAGTAATATTTGTGAAGGTGTAATTTCTTCAAGCATTACTACTTCTTCTTTATGATGAACAGTATATATAAGTTTTACTTCTCCATGAATTTGAGTAAATATTTTATCACTCGGTAATTTAAGTTCATATGTTTCAGTATTTTTACTAGAACATACCTTTTCTCCTAAAAACTCACCGCTTCTTAAGGCTGGATAATATTCAAAGTTCAACTTTTTAAATGCTAACATATTATATTTTTTTAAGGCTCTTTCTAACTTCTTAAATTCATTTTCGTTAACGTAATCTAAAACGTATCCTTTCATTGCCATACCCCCTAAATACAATATAAGTATAGCATAAACTACTCTATATGTCAAGTGTTTGTCTAATTTTTATAAATTACTATCAAATAAGTGATTTTTTTGATATAATTTGTCATTTGTTTTATGTCAAGTTATTTTAAATTAATAATTGTTTCGCCTACGTTCCAATTATTCAAATGAAAGTCTTGTACTAGTCTATTTTCTTTTAAAACTTTATGAACTTCTTTTGTTAAAATATTTGTACTTTTTCCATGTATTACTATTATTTCTTTATTACCAATTTTGTAATTATCATTAATAAATTCATTTACTAATGCGTAAACTAACGCCACTTCTTCGCCATGTAAATCTAATCTAGGCGTTTTTTTGGTTATCATTACTACTTATTCCTTCAGTTTGCTCGCTAGGAGTTACTTCTCCATTTTGATTAGTAGCGTTATTTATTGTTGGAGGCTCATTTTCATTACTTTGAGCATTTTGACTATTTTGACTATTTTGATTATTGGAATTATTCGGATTATAAGTCGCCCCAAATTTTGTATCATAGTAATTTGATACTTCTGTAAGAGATGGTATTGATAATCTACTACTTAATTTTGTTGTACTTAAAGAAGCCGCGATGGAAGCATAACATAAACTCTTTTCAAAGCCAAAATTTCTTCCTATTCCATACATTAGTGCCCCGACAAAGATAGCCCCTGCTCCATTAGTATCTACAACATCTACCTTAACTGGTGGCATAATTTTTACTTGATTATTAATTGAATATACACAACCACGTTCTCCTAAGGTAATAACTATTTCTGATTTCAAATATCTTTGTTTTAAATAATTATAAATATTAACAATACTAGAACTATTATTAAAATCAACTTTACTATTAGATATTTTTTCAGCAACATCTTGATTTACAATAATATAATTAACATATTTTCCCATTTCTAAGGCTTCGTTAGTTAAAGAATCTAGGGCAAGAACACTAATACTTTTTGGGTATTTATCAAACGCTGCTAAACTAGCACTATAATCATTTGCATCAGTTATAATAATATCTGGTTCAATATTAAAAGCATACTTTTTTAACGCAGTATTATTTGTTAAATCTAAAATGGTTTTACTTTTACTTGCTTTATTTTGTAACACAATTGATGTACTAGTTGGTTTATCATAACTAGTTTCCATAAAATCGGTTTTAACTCCAATATTTTCATAATCTTTCTTAATTTTAGAGGCAGCATCATCACTTCCAACCATACTAGCAATAAAGACTTCAACTCCCCATTTTCCTAGAAGATACGCAATATTTCCAGCAACTCCGCCACCACTTTCAATTCGATCGATAATTCTTACTTTACTATTTTCTCCAATAAAACTATCAATTGGGCAAGTAATTTCTATACAAGATTCACCAATACATAATACTTTCATTATTTACCTCTTTTCTACTATAACATTATACACTAAATCTCTTATATTTAAAAGAGTGACTTCATAATCATTTTAAATATTTTGGCACTACTTTCAACAATGCTCTCAAAACTATCAGTAACATTATCACCTAAAGTAGACATCACACTACTATAATCTTCTTCTTCCGTATTTAAAAAACTAGTAATATCTACTTCTTCTCCACGCTCTATTTTTTCTTCAAATTCTTTAATTCCACTTTCTGTTATTACAACTTTCTCTCTTAATTTACTTTCATAATACCCACTATTACTAGCAATAAATAAAGCAAGAAACACAATAAATAATCCTCCTAAAATTCTTAAAAAAATATTATTCTTTTTCTTCTTCATTTTCCCTATCTTCCTTTATATAATCACTAAATATTTTAGCAAATACTTTTAATGTATTATTAACTTCACTAATATTATTATATTGTCCTCCTACTTCAATAAGTATTGTATTTTCATGAAAATCTTGATTATATACGCCATTTACCCCTTTACCGCTTTTTTTCATAATTCCCCGAAATAAATCTTCATTAACACTCTCTATTTTACTTCTTAAGTTTTCGGCAAATTCTAAGTTTTTCTCGTAAGTTGGGTTATCTAAGCCAATAACAAAAAGTAATTTAGCATAACTTTTCCCATCAATACTAGTGGTAGTTTTTTGATAACTACTAGAATCTCTATGAAAATCAATAAAATAAGTTAATGTGGGATTATTTTCATAAGCACTTTCTAAAAACATTCTTGCAACTTCATAACTATTTCCGTATTTTAACCCTAAACTATGTAACTTACTTGTAATATCGGCCTCTTCTACTAATACTTTTATTCCATAACTTTCTAAATATTCCTCTAAAATTTTAGCCCCCAATAAAACAGTCGGTTCAATATTATAACCAGATTCATAACTACTTTTATATTTCTCACTTTGATGGGTATTATAAATATAGACTAAAACATTATTTTCTTCTTCCATACTTACTTCTAACTTTTCAGCATCATCTTCTTCACTACTTACTAGGTTATCTTTATCTAATTCTATATTTAAGGCATACTTCATTAAAAAGTCGATATCATAAAAATTATTATTATCATAAGAAAAACTCATTAAATGATTAAGTAAAGTATTATCTTCTACTTTGCCATTTTGAATTAAATATTTTACTGATAAAGATACACTTATTAAAAATATGCCAATAAATAACACTAGTCTTGATTTCCTCTTCCTTTTTGCTTTAAATCGCCCCATATTATTCACCACTTCTATTATAAGAAATCCACTTTAAATAATATGTCTTTTTATGGCATATCTTTAACTTTTTTTAATTTTCAAGTTTATTACTTGCACAACTACCTAATATTTGGTAAAATTAGTATGAATTTTTAAGGAGGGAAATCATGCCAAATATCAAAAGTTCAAAAAAGGCTGTTAAAGTTATTGCAAAAAAAACAGATGAAAATCATGAACTAAAAATGCGCGTTAAGAATTTAATTAAATCATGCGAAAAAGCAATTGCTCTTAATAATAACGAAGAAGCAACTAAAATATATAATGAATTACAAAAATATATTGATAAGTCATATCAAAAAGGTTTAATTAAAGAGAATAAAGTTAATCGTGAAAAGAAAAGATTAAATGCTAAAATTAAAAACATGAAGTAGTTTACTACTTTATTTTTTTTTGTTAAAATATTTTATGTGATTATATGAAAAAATTTATTGTACCTTTAATTTGTTATATGGCTATTTTATTAGTTCTTCTTAATTTAGATACGATTACTGATTTTATATCTAAACATATTAGTGATAATAATAATCTTACTATACCCGTTTCTAATGAATATAAAAAAGAAGATGAATTTTTATATGTCCAAAAAAGTATAGATTATAAACCTTATTCTTATCATGACTTAATAAATATTTTTTATAGCATTATAAATAGTGGATTTAGTGAATTTACTTTTTATTGTCCAGAAGAATATACAGAGTGTCTAAGTGATGCATCAAATTTATCAAAAGATGATTTAACCCTAACCCATATTAATAACTTTGTTCACCCTTTTAATAGTTTTCAAACTATAAAAACATCTATTTCGGAAGCCGGAGAAATTACTATTTATGTTACTTATTTATACACAAATGAAGAAATAGAAAAAATAAATAATTATGTCGATAAATTAATTAATGAACAATATGATAATAGTGATGATGACTATGAAAATATTAAAAAAATTCATGATTATATAATCAATAATACTAAATATGATGTTAATAGAAATAATACAGGAGAAAGTGAATATAAGTCATATAGTGCAATTGGTATTGTTGAAGATGGTTATGCTACTTGTAATGGGTATGCTGATTTAATGGCCATAATATTAAGTAAATTAAATTATAAAAATTATAAAATTGCCACGACTAGTGATGAAATAAGTTATGAATCTAATGGCCATATTTGGAATGCCCTAGAATTAGATGGCGAGTGGTTACACCTAGATTTAACTTGGGACGATCCTGTTAGTAGTGATGGTAAAGATTATCTTTATCATAAATATTTTTTAGTAACTACTGAAGAATTAAATAAAGCCGATGATGGTAATATAACAGTAGAAGAACATAATTTTGATAAATCTATTTATCAAGAATTTAAAAATTAATATTATCTAAATAATCTTCCACTTCTTTTATAGTATTATTAAAATTATTATAATCAGTTTTAAACCATTTTATTTGCATTTGATTATTAAACCAAGTATATTGCCTTTTGGCATAATGTCTTGAGTTTTTTTTAATTAACCATCTAGCATCTTCCAAACTAATATTACCTTCTAAATAACTTATTACTTCTTTATACCCAATGGCTCTTTTTAAAATATTAGCATTTGGATACTTATTTAATAAATTATCTACTTCCCTAACTAACCCTTCTTGAAACATCTCATCAACTCTTTTATTTATTTTCTCATATAAAACTACTCTATCTGTAGTTAAGCCAATAAATATTGCATCATATAATAGTTTATTACCAGTATTACTACTACCTTCCCTATTTAAAAAATTTTCTAATCTAATTCGATTATTAACATGAATTTGACAATTTTTATCTATTTCTAAACACATTTTAAGTAATTCTTCATTACTATATTTACTATAGTCTTTCTTATCTATTTTATTAAATTTATAATCATATAATAAGGCTTTAATATATAGACCAGTTCCTCCTACTATAAAGATATTTTTATCACTAAATTTATCTAGTAATATTCTGCCATCTTTTTGATAATCACTAACACTATAATCACTTAATACATCTAAATAATCTAATAAATAATGTTTTATACCCATCATTTCTTCTTCTTTTATTTTGGCACTCCCAATATTTAATTCTTTATACATTTGCGTAGCATCAGCATTTAGAATAATACCATTATATTTTTTCGCAAGACTTATACTTAATTTTGTTTTCCCAACCCCAGTTGGTCCTGTAATTACTACGATCAATTTAATCACCTACTTAAATTATACCACATTGACAGAAGATATAATAATTGTTATATTTAGTTTGTGATTTACATGAAAATTATTGGTATTATTTGTGAATATAATCCATTTCATAATGGACACCTATATCACTTAGAAAAAATAAAAGAACTCTACCCTGATTCATTAATCATTTTAGTTTTAAATGGTTATTTTTTAGAACGGGGTGAAGTATCAATTATTAATAAAAGTGATAAAACAAATATTGCTCTTTATCATGGTATTGATATTGTTTTAGAACTACCATTTGTATATGGTACTCAAAGTGCTGATATTTTTGCTAATGCCAGTGTAACTTTTTTAGAAGAACTAAAATGTGATTATTTAATATTTGGTAGTGAAAGTAATAATTTAGATATTTTAAATAAAATTACTGATTACACCATAAAAAATTATGAAGAATACAATTTATTAGTTAAAGAGTATTTAGATAAAGGTTATAATTATCCAACTAGTTTGGCTAAAGCCTTAAATATAGATTTTACTTTTAATCCCAATGACTTATTAGGTATATCTTATTTAAAAAGTATTAAATTAAATAATTATAAAATAAAACCAATTACAATTAAAAGAACTAATGATTATTTAGATATATTAGATAATAGTTTAGTAATAAGTGCTACTAATATTAGAAATAAATTAAATAATAATATTGATATATCTAAATATGTGCCTAAAATTACTTTAAATTATCTAAATAATATTTCTTTAAATAACTATTTTAATATCTTAAAATATAAAATAGTTACAGAACATGATTTAAGTATTTATTTAGATGTAGATGAAGGTATTGAAAATAGATTAAAAAAGGTAATTAATGAGTGTCATAATACCGATGAATTAATTGAAAAAGTAAAAACTAGAAGATACACATATAATAAAATAAGAAGAATGCTTATTCATATTTTAGTAGGATTTACAAAACAAGATAATCAAGAATTAAAATTTGATTATATTAAAATATTAGGATTTAATATTAAAGGAAAAAAATACTTAAATAAAATAAAAAAAGAGAAAAATATCTCATTTACTCCGAATAAAAATAGTCTAACTTATATATATGAATTAAAATGTGCAACTTTATATGACTTAATTACTAATCAAGATAACTTAATATTTGAAACAAGTAATAAACCTATCAAATATTAAGTTTTTTTAAATAGTTGTGTTCAACTTTATTAAAAATATATTATACTTACTCCTGCGATAGTTGCCACTTTTTAGAATTTCTAAAATATGATTTATATTTTGAAATTTATTTTTTTCAAACATATATATCTTATGTTTATTCTTAACATTTTTAGAAATTTCTAGTTCGAATAAATCTAAAATAGTTTCTAAATTAACATGTTCTTTCACTCTTAATCCATTTATATATCATTTTCGTTATTTGTTCTAACTCATTAGATTTAGCCATACATTGTTTTTCATTAATGTACTTTTTCTTATATGCTCTTTCTAAATAGAAATCTAACATATTTATTTTTCCTACATTCTTATAGTATCATTAACAATTGTCGCGCAAATCAAATAAAATGAATTTGGTGGCGAGCGAAATATGATTCAAAAAATGAAAGAGATTCGTCAAGACTGCGACAAAAGACAACAAGAAGTTGCCGATTATATGGGTATTAAACGCTCCACCTATGCTGTATTAGAAAATAACCATAATATAATACCTTTAAATAGGCTTAACGACTCTGCTAATTTTTTCGATGTCTCTATTGACTATGTATTTGGTTTGACAAATGTTAGACAGTATGAAAATTCGAGAAAAGAAATTGACAGAGAAATTACAAGGCAAAGACTAAGAGAAGTTCGTAAAAAGAACAATTATACGCAAAGTAAACTGGCTAAATTTCTTAACACTTTCCCATCTGTATGGTGTGATTATGAAAGAAGCAGATACTTGGTGTCTACTACATTTATTTATGAATTTGCTCAAAAATTTAATGTTTCAGTTGACTGGCTTCTTGGTAAAATTGACTAGATGAATCTCAAAAAAAGCGGTAGATAATGATGTGAACCCCAATTAGGAGACATCATAAAAAAAGCGGTATATTAAAAAGAGAAAAGTTACTTTTCTCTTTTTGTGTAAGTTTTTCTCTTTTTCTTTACTTTTGACTTTAGTCTAGTTGTATTATAAAATAATATCCATTCTTCTACAAGTTGAATATATTCTTGTAAAGATGTAATATTATTGTTGTACAAAGTTTCCTTTTTTAGAAGAGCGTGCCAGCTTTCTATAGGAGAATCATCTATTGGAGTTCCTTTTCTCGACATAGATATTTGAATTCCGTTTGATTCACAAATTGCTTTGTACTCATAAGATGTATATTGGAAACCTTGATCACTGTGAATGATAAGTCCATATACATCTTTTTCTTTTGATATCGCTTCATTTAAAGTATCTATTACTAATTTATTATCATTATGTCTAGATATTTTATATGCAACTACATGTCTATCATATAAATCAATAATTGTAGATAAATATGCTCTCGAACCTTTAAATATTAAATATGTTATATCTGTATCCCATACTTTATTTAAGGAGTCTGTTGTAAAATTTCTTTTTA